>JAWOHQ010000321.1:0-6808 GCA_046485105.1 Candidatus Competibacteraceae bacterium
GCCGGCCGAGCAGGACCTCGGCCGCCATGATCGGGATGCCGACGAGCAGGACCGCCACGACGTAGATCAGCACGAAGGCGCCGCCGTTGTTCTCGTAGGCCATGTAGGGGAACTTCCAGAGGTTCCCCAGCCCGACGGCGCTGCCGGCCGCGGCGAGCACGAAGCCGATCCGTCCGCTCCAGTTGCCGCGCAGGGTCTCGGCCGGGATCTGCGGTTTCGCCATCTCTTCCTCCAGGGCGAGGTCGGCTCGCGAGCGGTCCGGCGGGAGGCCGGCGCCAGCGGTAGCATATACCATCCCTATCCAACGCGGCCTTTCACCCACAAATGAAAAAACCGGTCCGCGATGAAATACGATCCTTCTTCTCGGTCAATGACATCACGCTCAAGCAGATTTTCGACGACCCGTTGAGCTGAAGAAGCCGACTTCAGGTTGTTTTGCTTGATGAAGCTCGAGCCGAAAACTTCAACACCCCGCTCGGCCTGGGCAAGGCCGGACAAAAACCTGCGCTGGTTCACTGCAAACGATTCCCACAAGGCCGTATAGGCGTAACTTTCTCGCTCCAACAGTAGATCGATGGCCTCGGTGATCGTTTCTGTTGATGCCTCGGCCCCACGTTCACAAAGCTCCCAAGCCGCATGGCAAAGGTGTTGTGTATAAAACGGGTGGCCGCCGGTTGCCTCACACAATTCCTGGGTCACTTCCGCGGAAATGCTCTTGTTCGTTCTGGTGAACCGGCTTTGGATAAAGGGCTTCCACGCTGCCGTTTCGATCGGGCCCAGCGGATAGTGCCCACCGGCACGATACAGTGGGCGGTTCTGGTCCAAGAACATCTTCTGGATGAGGTGTTTCCTGCTGCCGAGGAAAATGAAGGCCACGTTTTCTTGGTCCTGGATCGCGCTGCGAAGGGTCCGTTCCGCCTGGTCAGAGCCGTATTCGAGGATCCGCTGGAACTCGTCGAGTACCAGAACCACCTTGCGCTTCCGGCTTTTGGCGATTTCCGCCGGAGCTTTCAAGACTTCATGCAATTCTGGCAGGAGGCTGGCATTTCCACCCAACTGGAAACTGATCTGGGGATTGCCTGACGAATCGGCAGATATGGTTGGCGCCAGCCCACCGAAGAACCCTTTGGCAACAGCCAACATCTTGTCGGCCGTGCTGGCCAGGCTTTCGGTGATGGCCTTGGCAATGGCTGCAGCGAATGACGCTTCGCCGTCAGTGGGCCAGAGATCAACGTAGGCCCACAGGTAGTCCTTCCTGGGCAAATCGGAAAGGGCCAGTTTGACCAGGGAAGTCTTCCCCAGACGCCTTTCGGAGTACAAGAGAAGACGGTCCCCGTTTTCCATGGCCCGGGACAGATCCGCCAATTCCTGTTTTCGGTTGCAGAAGGCGGTCTTTCCGACCACCCCGCCGTATTTGAACGGGTTCGATATAATACGCACCTCGCGTAACGCAGTTTGCGTAATTTGATCGCGGGTGTCAAGAAGTTTCGGACCAATTAGAGGATAGAATTCCCAAGCGTAATCGTTGCGCCCCGTTCCTGTCAGCTGCCTGCCTGACGTCGCGGCCGCGGCGGTAGATGGCCTCGAGGGTGAGCCGCCCGCCGGACATCTCGACCAAGGCCATGGCGCGGGCCGGCTGCGGCGCGTGACGCTGGAGCCACTCGCATACGGTCTGGTTGGTGACACCGCGAGGGCACCCACCGGTAGCGTCCCCTTGGCCAGCGCGTCGTGTCGGAAACATCCCCTTCCCCTTGGCTCGGGCGCGGCTACGCCTCAGTCCCGGGCGCGGGGCGTACCGCCTCCAAAGGACAAAGGGGGGGTGAGAGCCTCGGGTGGGGACAGGTCAGAGCCGCCGGCGACAGGGAACCAACGCAGCTGCTGGCGATCAACTACGATAACAGTATGCTTAGTAGAAGGTCCCGCTGTCGTGGGACTTGCGTGGTCGGAAGGGGTCTGTCTAATACGATCACGCCCTTGGTGATCAGTTCGGGGATGGCATTAGACTGCGGTCGTGACAAGGGATCCCAAGAGCACGTGGCTGCGATGAGGCGGACGCGATGCACAACCCTCCCAGCCGGAGTGTCACTCATGACTGAAGGATCGCCATGGTGAGCAAGACCGCCCCCCACCATCACGGCCAGGGAACCGAGCCGCACGCGGACCATGGGACTCATGGCAAACACGGGAAGGGGTCCGAGGACCACAAAGGCCACGATCAGCACGAGGGCCACAGCCCGAAGATGTTCCGGGACAAGTTCTGGCTCTCGCTCGCCCTCACTCTTCCGGTGGTGTTCTGGTCAGCACACATCGAAGAGCTGCTGGGTTACCGGGCGCCTGAGTTCTCCGGTTCGTCCTGGATCCCTCCGGTTCTTGCAACTGCCATCTTCCTCTACGGTGGCTTGGTCTTCCTGCAGGGGGCGTGGCGGGAACTGAGGGCGCGTCTACCGGGGATGATGACGCTGATCTCCCTGGCCATCTCTGTGGCCTTCATCTTCTCCTGGGTGGTGCAGCTTGGGTTCATTGAGGCGGGGTCGCTCTGGTGGGAGCTGGCCACGCTGGTGACCATCATGCTTCTTGGGCACTGGATCGAAATGCGCTCGATCACACAGGCCCAGGGGGCGCTCCAAGAGCTCTCGAAGCTGCTACCTGATACCGCGACTCGTGTCACTGACCAGGGTGAGGAGACGGTACCGGTCACCGAGCTGCACGAGGGCGACATCGTGCTGGTTCGTCCCGGAGAGAACGTCCCGGCGGATGGGATCGTCCGCAAGGGAGAAAGCGCCATCAACGAGGCGATGCTCACTGGGGAGTCCAGGCCGGTGCAGAAGAAGGAGGGCGACGAGGTAATTGCCGCGACCATCAACGGCGAGGGCTCCCTTCGCGTGGAAATCACGGGCACAGGAGACAAGACCAAGCTCTCCGGTATCATGCGGCTCGTGTCCGATGCGCAGAAGTCCAAGTCCAGGGCGCAGCACCTGGCCGACCGCGCGGCCCAGATCCTGACCGGGGTGGCCATCGTCGCCGGAGTACTCACCCTCGTGGTCTGGCAGCTGCTGGACGCGTCCATCGACTTTTCCGTTGTGCGGGTGGTAACGGTCCTGGTCATCGCGTGTCCCCACGCCCTTGGTCTGGCCGTGCCCCTGGTCGTCGCCATCTCCACGACCCTGGGCGCCCGAAACGGCCTGCTCGTGCGGGATCGGCGTGGGTTGGAAGAAGCTAGAAACCTGGACACCGTGATCTTCGACAAGACGGGAACCCTTACCTTGGGCGAGTTCCGCGTGGTGGAGATGGTGGTTGCGGAAGGAACGTCGGAGGAGGAAGCGCTCCGCATCGCGGCCGGAGTGGAGTCGGAGTCCGAACATCCCATCGCCCGAGGGATCGTGAAGACGGCGGAGGACCGGAAGCTGGAGGTGCCCTCCGCGGACGGATTCCGGGCCGTGACGGGGAAGGGCGTCGCCGCCTCGGTCGGCGGGACCGACTATCACGTGGGCGGCCCGGCGCTGCTGGAGGCCGAGAACGGACAGGTACCGGAATCGCTTCGCAAGGCGGCCGAGGCCGCGGCCAGTCGCGGGCAGGCCTCTATCTATCTGCTGCGGAACGGCAAGGCGCTGGCGGTCTTCGCCGTGGCCGACGCCATCCGCGAGGAGAGTCGCGAGACGATCCGCGCGCTGCATGACCGGGGCATCGAGGTGGCCATGCTCACCGGAGACGCACAGGCAGTGGCGGATGCTGTCGCGAAGGAGTTGGGCATCGACACCGTGTTCGCCCAAGTTCTTCCTGAGGATAAAGCCTCGAAGGTGCGGGAGCTACAAGAACAGGGGAAGAAAGTAGCGATGGTGGGCGATGGGGTGAACGACGCTCCCGCCCTGGCCACCGCCGATATCGGGATTGCGATTGGCGCGGGTACCGATGTCGCGGTTGAAGCCGGACACATCGTACTCGTGCGTTCCGACCCGCGCGACATCCCCAAGATCGTCGCTCTGTCCCGGGCCACCTACCGGAAGATGCTTCAGAACCTCTGGTGGGCGGCTGGTTACAACATCGTCGCCATACCTCTGGCCGCGGGCGTACTTGCCGCGTGGGGCATCCTCCTCACCCCGGCCGTGGGCGCGGTGCTGATGTCGGCAAGCACGGTCGTCGTGGCGATCAATGCCCAGCTTCTGAAGCGAGTTCAACTGTGAGGATCTCGGAGGCCGCCGGCAGCCGTATGGTGCAGCTAAGGCGCTGCTCGGCACCGCGCACATCGAGAACGAAGGGGCCGACCGATGGCAACCATGAATTGGCTCTCACTCTTGCCGCCGCTGCTTCTCACGATTGCCATCGCGATTTGGTCCAAGAGAATCATCCCGTCGCTGCTTGTTGGCCTGCTGCTGAAGATCGACTCGATGCCCCCCGGCCGGGGGGCCGAACCCGGCGATCAATCCGGAAATCCTCGTGGAGGCGATCCTGGCCAGCCTCGCCGACGCCCGCCACCTCTTCGAACACGGCACCATGGAGGAGCGCAAGCGCATCATCCGCGCCTTCGTCGAGAACCTCACGGTCGACGGGGAATCCAGCCGCGGCGAGCTGAGGGCAAAAAGAATCCCCGACCCCTGTTCGCAGGGAATTGGGGATTCTTTCAAAGTGGTAGCGGGGGCCCTCTACGAAGTCCAACAGAGGGGGCGGGCGCCGGAGATCGAGGTCATTCCGCTGAGGTTCGAGGCTCAGGGGAGGGCGTTGGTGCTGGCCGGGGTGGGGAGTGGGGCCGGGTGACCCATCATCGGTCCTGCCCCTTCCACGGTTCTCCGGGCAACTTCGAGATCAACTCGCCTTGAATAAGTTCTGAGGCGGCCATTGGCCTGAGCGGCCACGGTCTCCACCGAGAACATCGAGACCAGCGCGCGGGAGAGCACCAGATCCTGCTCGACCTGCTCGTTGGCGGGCCAGGGCGCGTGGGAGCGCCACGCTGTGATGTTGGCGCGTGGGATCACAGCTCAGGCTCCAGCTCGGCGTTGGCTCGGATTCGCCAGCGCTCATCGATCTTGCCGTGCACCGGCTCTCCTGGGGCCAGAGGGGCCACCCGTGGCCGCCGAGCCTCGAGCCACTCCGCCAGCGGAGCGGCGGGGTCACTCTCACCGACCGCATCGAGCAGGTACCCGAGACGTTGGACGTCCGTGACCTTCACCAGGTCCGCGGCCTTGACCAGGGCCTGGCCGTCGATGCGCTCCGCCAGCTCGCCAAGGACGGTCGCGATGTTGCTCAGATGCCCGGCCGCCGCCTGGTAGCGGACGAGGTCGAAGGCGGTGGTCTCGGGAGTGGCCACGTGCATCGCGCCCGTCTCGGTCTGGATCTCGGTCGTCGGCACTCGCTCGACGTTGCGGTTCATGAAGAACCGGATGCGGATCTTGCCGGCGCGCATTTCGCGTGTGGGTATGTTGGTCACGACCTGGAAAACCATGGGCTGCTGATGGGACGCGCCGTGGATCGCCGCGGCGCTGAGCAGCCCCACGTAGTAGGGCTGTCCGAGGTGGCGCATGAGGTCGTCGATGAACCAGCTCGCGGGCGGCGAACCCGTCGCTCGGTATTCGGGGGGAACGACGACGTAGAAACCGCGCCTGGGGGAGACGATCCTCCCTTGCTCCTTCAGCCTGCGCAGGGCGGCCTGGACTGCGACGGCTGAACGAACGGTCTCGGATTCGACCTCGGAGCGGGTAAAGGTGAAGCGGCCGAGTGACTGGCGCTGCTCCACCCAATCCGCCATGGAGGGTTTCCTGGGCATGCCGGCTGCCCCCTTCACACTCGAGAGATATGCAATTCAAACGCAAAAACTACCGTTTTACGTTAGCTTTTGCAAGTGAAATGTAAGTACTTGGGGTGACATCAAAGAGCTCCGGGCAAGGGGCGGATAGATAGAGTTACCAGCAGCCGGAATCCAGGCGGGCAGCATCGCCAGCCCAGACGGGGTTCCACCGGGGGCTGGCCGGCATGGTCTTATGTGGGTATACAAATTGCCTAGATGAGCGCGCAATGAAAATGTAGCTTGCCAGGCAGCCCCGTCCGCACCGTGCGCCGCGGGCAGAAGGTGAAGGGCTCCGACACCGAGCACGTCAGGCTCCTGCCCAGCCTGCCCGCGCGGGTGGACGTGGTCCGCCGGATCTTCGCCTGCTATGCGGGCGGCGCCAACCTGGGCTTCAAGGCGATCGCGGACCGCCTGAACCGGGAGGGCGTGATCTCCCCGAAGGGCAGAGGCTGGGCGATGTCATCCATCCGGGTGATCATCATGAACCCCGTGTACGTCGGGCGCGTGGTTTGGAATCGACGGCGGATGGGGAAATTCCACCGCATCGCCGACCGGCGGGAGGTCGAGCGGGACGGCTGCGGGAAGCGGCGCCTGAAGTGGAACGATCCTCAGGACTGGCTCGTCTGCGAGGATGCGCACGAGCCCCTGGTGGACCGGAATACCTTCGAGCGAGCCCAACGCGTCCTGGAGGAACGTGGCAATCACACCAAGGCGACCGGCTTCCTGACCGGCAAGGCTAAGGCCTCGCCGTACCTGCTGTCCGGCCTGGTCAGCTGCGGCGCTTGCGGCGGATCGATGCATGGCCGCACCACCTGGGCGAGCAAGCGGCGCAAGGACGGCAGCCGCATCGGCACGGTGTACTACGTCTGCGGCGCTGCGATCACCAAGGGTAAGTCCGTCTGCCAGCCCATTCCGTTCCAGCAGCGGGTGCTCGACGACTTCGTCCTGGATTTCGTGGGGGAGAGGATCGAGGCTCTGCTCTGCGCGAGGGGCCGGGCCGCGCTGCGCACGCTGGTCAAGAAGCAGCTC
>JAWOHQ010000338.1:0-3641 GCA_046485105.1 Candidatus Competibacteraceae bacterium
CGCTCGATCACGGCCGGCAGCGGCAGTAACTCGTCCAACGCCAGCCGCAGACTCAGGGCCAGCAGCGTATCCAGCCCGGAGACCCCCGGTTCGGTATCGCCGAACGGCGCCTGCTTGGCGTCCGGCTCGTGCGGCTGATGGTCGGAGCAGAGCGCGCCCAGCACCCCGTTCGCCAAACCGGCCCGCAAGGCATCCTGATCGCGCAAGCCGCGCAAGGGCGGCCGGACATGGCATTGGCTGTCGAAACCGGCCAAATCGATCTCGGTCAGGTGCAATTGGTGTACGGCGACGTCGGCGGTCACCGGCAAACCTTCAGCCTGGGCGCGCGCCACCAGTTCCACGGAACGGGCGCAGGACAGCCGGCCGAAATGGACCCGCACCCCAAGATCGCGGATCAACTCCAGATCGCGAGCGATGACCCCGGTTTCCGCCGCCGCCGGAATGCCGGCCAGGCCCATCCGGGTCGCCACCTGACCCTCATGAGCATCGCCGTGACCGAGCGCGGGATCGAGCGGGGTCAGAAACACGGTCAAACCGAACGTGGCGGCGTATTCCAGCGCCCGCCGCAACACCCGGGTGCTGGCGACCGGCCGGCCGCCATCGCTGACTCCGACGCAACCCGCTTCCTGGAGCGCCGCCATTTCCGCCAGCCGTTCGCCGCGCAACCGGTGGGTCAACGCGCCCAGCGTCAGCACGCGAGCCTGACCGGCCGCCTCGGCGCGGCGGCGGATCAGTTCGACGACCGCTGGTTCGTCGATCACGGGATCGGTGTCGGGCGGGCAGAGCAAGGTGGTGATACCGGCGGCGGCGGCGGCGGCGGTTTCGCTGGCGATGGTGGCCTTGTGTTCCTGGCCCGGTTCCCGCAGCCGGGCGCAGAGGTCGATCAGGCCGGGGCAGACGACGCGGTCGCGGGCGTCGATGACCCGGTCGGCGTTGAAGCCCTCCGGCGGCTGGCCGATGCCGGCGATCCGGCCCTCGGCGACGAACAGATCGGTCGTGGCGTCGATCTGATGGGCCGGATCGATCAGTCGGCCGTTATAAATGGCGACGCGCATCTCAGGACCCCTCTCCCACCGGCCGGGCGTGATTGCCCAAGGTGATGGACATGATCGCCATGCGCACGGCGATGCCGTTGGTGACTTGTTCCAGAATCACCGACCGCGGTCCATCGGCCACCCGCGAATCGATTTCCACGCCCCGGTTGATCGGGCCGGGGTGCATGACGATGGCGTCCGGTTTGGCCAGCGCCAGCCGCTCCTCGGTCAGGCCGTAGCGCTGGAAGAATTCCTGCTCGCTCGGCAACAGCGCGCCCTCCATCCGTTCCCGCTGCAAACGCAGCATGACCACCACGTCCACATCCCGTAACCCTTGGCGCGGGTCGTGGCATACCCGCACGCCCAGCGTCTCGACCTGAGCCGGCAGCAGGGTGCGGGGCGCGATCACGCGCAGGTCGGCGACCCCCAGAATATTGAGGGCGTGGATCAGCGAACGGGCCACCCGCGAGTGCAGGATATCGCCGACGATGGCGACTTGCAGGCTGGGGAAATCCGGCTTGTGGCGACGGATGGTGAACACATCCAGCAGGGCTTGCGTCGGATGGGCGTGGCGGCCGTCGCCGGCGTTGAGCACGGCGATGTGCGGCCTGACGTGGCGGGCGATGAATTCCGCCGCGCCGCTCTGTTGATGGCGGACCACGAACATGTCGCACTGCATGGCCTCGATGTTGCGCAAGGTGTCCAGCAGGCTTTCGCCCTTGACCGCCGAGGAAGTCGCGATATTGAGGGTGAGCACGTCGGCCGACAGGCGCTTGGCGGCCAATTCGAAAGTGGTGCGGGTGCGCGTGCTGACCTCGAAAAACAGATTGACCACGGTCTTGCCGTGCAGGGTCGGCAGTTTCTTGACCCGCCGTTCGGCCACGCCGTGCAGGGATTCGGCGGTATCGAGGATTTCGATCAGGTGGCGGCGACTCAGCCCCTCCACGGTCAAAAAATGCTGGAGACGTCCCTGAGTGTCCAGTTGAATATGGATAGCGCTCATGATGTGGCTTGTATGGACAGTTGCAGTGGATCGGGACCGGTCAGTTGAATTTGTTGACCAGCGGGCAACTTGATCCGCGAGCCGATCACGTTCGCTTCGATGGGTAGTTCCCGGCCGCCGCGATCCACCAGCACCGCCAGCAGCACCGACGCGGGGCGGCCGTAGTCGAACAGTTCGTTCAACGCGGCGCGGATCGTGCGGCCGGTCTGAAGCACGTCATCGATCAGCACCAGGTGGCGGTTGTCCACGTCGAACGGCAATTCCGAAGGCCGGACCTGAGGATGAACGCCGATCCGGCTGAAATCGTCGCGGTAGAAGGAAATGTCCAACCGGCCGAGCGGCGTGGCGATGCCCAGCCGCTGGCGCAGCCGTTCGGCTACCCAGACCCCGCCGGTATGAATACCCACCAGCCCGGGTTCGGTGATGCCGCGCCGGGTCAGCAGGTCCTGCAACTGGCCGGCCATGACTTCGATCAGGAATTCGGCGTCGCGCATGGGTCGAGGCTCCGTTGATGGTTGAACCAGCTTTCCAGAATGAGCGCCGCCGCCTGGGCGTCCACCGGGGCGTCGCGCCCGCGGCGGCCTGCGGGCGTGGTTTCGCTGCGTCGCTGCCTGGCTTCCCAGGAGGACAGCCGTTCGTCGATGATCGCGACTGGCAACGGGAAGCGCCCGTTTAACTGGCGGCTGAAGCGCAGCGCTGCTTCGGTGGTGGCGCTGGCGGTGTCGTCGGCATGACGCGGCACACCGACCACCAACAGGTCCGGCCGCCATTCCTCGATCAATCGGCCAATGGCGTCCCAATCGGGACGCTGATGGCGGGTCGGGAGGACGCGCAAGGGGCGGCCCGCACCGGTGAGCGTTTCACCGACCGCGACCCCGATGCGGAGCCGGCCATAATCGAAGCCCAGCACCACCCGGCAGGAAGAGGAGAAAACCGTCGAGGGCGTGGGAGCCGCCGCCGGCTCCGGTCCATGGTCAGGCGTGGCCGGCATGCGCGGACAGCAGGGTCAGGTCGATCCCCATCAGGGCGGCGGCGGCCTGCCAGCGCTGGTCGTTGGGCGTCTGAAACAGGATGTCAGGGTCGGCGGGACCGGACAGCCAGGCGTTGTCGGCCAGTTCCTGCTCCAACTGTCCCGGCCCCCAGCCCGCATAGCCCAGGGTGACCAGGATCTGCTCCGGGCCTTCACGACGCGCCACGGCTTGCAGGATGTCGCGGGAGGTGGTGATGCCGATGTCCTCGGTGACGCGCAGGGTCGCGCCCCAATGGCCGACCGGGCTGTGGAGGACAAAGCCCTGTTCCGGTTGAACCGGCCCTCCCTGGTAGATTGGCCGTGTCGCAAGGTCGAGCCGGTCGGTAGTGATTTCCAGGTGTTCCAGCAGTTGTCCGAGCGACAAGCCCAGCGGTCGATTGATGACCAGTCCCAGCGCACCGTTGGCGTTATGCTCGCTGATGTAAGTCACCGTCTGAAAGAAGTTCGGATCGGCCAGAGTGGGCATGGCGATCAGAAACTGATTGCTGAGATAGGTCGGTTCGGTCATGGCCATAGTATCGGAATTCGGCCCTCCCTTGACAACTGATCATTACCCACATCTTTTTTTGAATCA
>JAWOHQ010000393.1:0-5379 GCA_046485105.1 Candidatus Competibacteraceae bacterium
ACGCTTCGGTGCTGCCGCGCGGCATCGCGACCTTCGAAGCCTTCGAAAACGCCATCAGCCTCGACATCGCCATGGGCGGTTCCACCAACACGGTGCTGCATCTGCTGGCCGCCGCCCACGAGGCCGGAGTGCCCTTCACCATGCGCGACATCGACCGGCTGTCGCGGCGGGTGCCGAATCTGTGCAAGGTCGCGCCCGCCACGCAGAAATACCACATGGAAGACGTGCATCGCGCGGGTGGCGTGATCGCCATTCTCGGCGCCCTGGATCGAGCGGGACTGCTGCACCGCGAGGCGCGCACGGTGCATAGCGAGACCCTGGCCGAGGCGCTGGATCGGTGGGATATCACCCGTCCCTCTTCCTGGGATGAGGCGCGCGTCCGTTACTCGGCGGGCCCTGCCGGCATTCCCACCCAGCAGGCTTTCAGCCAGGCGACCCGCTGGCCGAGTCTGGATCTGGACCGCGAGAGCGGCTGCATCCGCGACCGTGAACACGCCTATTCCCAGGATGGCGGGCTTGCGGTGTTGTACGGCAACCTGGCCGAGGAGGGTTGCATCGTCAAGACAGCCGGAGTGGACGAGAGCAGCCTGCGGTTCCAGGGGCCGGCGCGGGTCATGGAAAGCCAGGAGGACGCGGTCGCGGCGATTCTGGGCGGGCGCATCCAGCCCGGCGACGTGGTGGTGATCCGCTACGAAGGTCCGAAGGGCGGACCGGGGATGCAGGAGATGTTGTATCCGACCAGCTATCTCAAAGCCAAAGGGTTGGGCAAGGCGTGCGCGCTGGTCACCGACGGCCGTTTCTCCGGAGGGACTTCCGGACTCTCCATCGGCCACGTCTCGCCGGAAGCTGCGGAGGGGGGCATGATTGCTCTTGTGGAAGAGGGGGATCGGATCGAGATCGACATTCCCAACCGCCGCATCCATCTCGCCGTCAGCGACGACGAGCTGCGGCGCCGGCGGACGGCGATGCAGGCGCGCGGCGCGCGGGCCTGGAAACCGGCCAGCCGCCAGCGCCCGGTCTCGCCCGCGCTGCGCGCCTACGCGGCCATGACCACCAGCGCCGCCCGCGGCGCGGTGCGGGACGTGAGTCAGGTGGAATAGCTGATGCTCCCCTCGAATGAGGTTCGCCGGACCGCCCCAGGATAGAAGCATAACCAGGAGATCGCCATGAGCCAGACCGACGGTCGAGACAGCCAGCGCCTCAGATTGACCAATCATCTGAAATTGATCGAGGACTTGTGGGAGAAGCTGTACTACGTCAAGTGGAACCCCAAATCTTTTGCGATGCTGGTTCGCTTGACCCAGGACATGGTCAAGCAAGTTCAGGATCAGGGCGACGAGCGCCTGGCGGGCCTGGTTGCACAATTGGAGCACCATGTCAAAACCTGTGCGACTGTTGGGGATATTCCCCGAGAGTCCGACCGGCAGCGGTTGACGGCCCTGATCGATGCGCTGAGCTACGCCTTGGCCAGCGAGGGCCGCGACGTGATCCCGGAGGCGAGGACTCGTCCTCTGTTGGCGCCGCTGCCGGAAGTTTTTCTAATTACTCCCGACGGGCGCCCGTCGCTGATGACGAAACTTGAAGATTCCGGTTATCGGGTCCGCCATCTCGGTAATCTGGTCGAGGCCGAACAGCGGCTACAGGAACGCGTGCCCGCCGCCGTTATCCTTGATGTGGATTTTCCCGAGGGTCCGGAAGCCGCCATGGCGATGATCGCCAATCTGCGCGGGCAGATCGGGCTACGGGGCCTGGTGTTGTTCCTGGCCGAGCGCAACGATATGGCCGCGCGTCTCGAAGCGGTGCGCGCTGGGAGCACCGCGTATTTCAGCAAGCCGTACGATAACGACGAAGTGCTGGGTGTGCTGCGGGATTTTCTGTTGCCTCAGACCGCGCAAAACTACTACCGGGTCCTGATCATCAACGACCGGCCGACCGAGGCCTGGGAGATGGCGGGCGCTCTGGAGGAGCAAGGCGTCAGTTCCAGAGTCGTGATCCAGCCACTCCAGGTCTTACAGGAAATTTATCGCTTTCGGCCAGATTTGCTGTTGATCGACCTGGACCTTAAGGAAATCAGCGGTTCGGAACTGGCCGGAGTTCTTGCCCAGCACCGGGAGTTCGATATCCTGCCGATGATTCTGCTGTGTTTCCCGGTGGATGTCGCGCATTACCTGATGAGTCTGGACGCACCGGGGGCCAGCCTGTTGGCCAAGCCCGTGCCGACTGGATATCTGTGCTGGGAAGTCAAGCAACGCTTGCAGCGCGCGCGCGCCATGCGGGTGAAGCTCAGCGCGCTGACCGAGAACGATCCGGTGAGCGGTCTGTTTAACCGGCGCCGCTATCTGGTTCTGCTGGAGCGGGCGCTCGAGACGCTGGGCCTGCGTATCCAGTCGCTGGCGGTCGTGTTCATCATGCTGGACAATCTGCGTTCCATTCGTGATTCCGCCGGCGTGGCGACCGCCGATGAGATCGTGGGCCAGGCAGCCAGCCGGTTGCGGCAGGTTTTGCACCACGAACAGCCGGCCGCGCGGTTCAGCGATGCTGTTTTCGCGCTGTTGGTCCCCAATCTGCTCGGTGAACCACTGCTCAAGCTGATCCGGCGTCTTCGCGATGTGTTGGAGACGGGGTTCTACAAGGTCGGCGAGCAAGCGCTGTTACTGCGGACGAACATCGGCATCACGGTGGCCGCCGACCGTAGCCAGGATCATCTCATGCTCATCCAGCAGGCGGATTCGGCCTGCGGACTGGCGCGGGACGCCAAGAACGAACGGATTTACCTGCAACAAAAAGCGCCAACTCCGAAACTCGATCAGGAAGCTTCATCGCGGGCGCGAGTGTTGGATCAGGTGCAGGAGATCATCGATCACCAGCGGCTCTGGCTGGTGTTCCAGCCCATCGTCAGCATGCGCGGCGACGCCAACGAACGTTATGAGGTGTTGCTGCGCCTGCGTGATCGGGAGGGGAGGGAATTGGTGCCTGGCAGCGTATTCGGTGTGGTCTATAACCATCCCTTGGGAGTGACTTTGGATCGCTGGGTCATCGAGCGCGCCCTCGACCTGTTGCGGCAGCGGCAGTCGACGACCACGCTCTTTATCAAGGTCCTGCCGGTCACCCTCCGGGACCGAACCTTGAGCGGTTGGCTGCGCGAACAATTGGAGCAGACGGGGGTGGAGGCGCGAAGTATCGTATTCGAGGTGGCGGAGGCGACCGCCGAGCGGGGCTTGCGCGACATGTTCGCGTTTCTGAGTGGCATCAAGATGTTAGGTTGCGGTTTTTGTCTGGGGCGCTTTGGCCGGGGCGCCGATTCCCTGGGTTTGCTCAAGAACCTGGGCGCCGACTACGTCAAGCTGGATATGTATTTTGTCAACAATCTCGTCAAAGATCCCAAGAAACAGGCACAGCTCAGGGAGTTGGTGCAAAGTCTGGAAACATTGGGCGCGGCGACGGTTATCGGCGGGGTGGAGGATGTGAAGACCATGCCCATTCTGTGGTCGCAGGGTGTTGATCTGATCCAGGGGTTCTTCCTGCAACAGCCGTATCGCGAGATGAGCTATGATTTCGCGAGCGCGGCGTTTTGAAGGCGCAAGGTGAAAGGTGAAATTGTGCGGTTTAGCGACCGGAGGCTTCCGACCTTGGGTTTTCCAGACGCAGCAGCGCTGTGTAGCCATCCCGGTAGCTGGGGTAGCGGAAGCTAAAGCCGCTGGCGCGTAATCGGGTGTTGCGGCAGCGTTTGCTGGCCCGCATCCGCGCGGCGACATCGCGGGTTCCTGTGCCCGGTTTCGCGGGCGAACCGTCAGTCAGCGCGGGCTCGGGTACGCCGATTTGCACCGCCAGCCAGCTCAGCACTTCGTTCAGCGGCGCCGGATCATCGTCTACGGCGAGGTAGAGGGGGGCGGGCTCGGGAAGGAACAGTAAATGTTCCAGGACTCGAGCGCAGTCGTCGCGATGAATGCGGTTGGTGTAGAGCGGCGGGCCACCGGATCGGAGGGCAGTGCCGTCGCGGACGCTGTCGATCAACCGGGTCCGGCCGGGTCCGTAGATGCCGCCGAAACGGATCGCTACCGCCGGCCAGCCGCTGTCCCACATCAGTTGCTCGCCTTGACGAATGCAACGGCCGCTGAACCCACTGGCTTCCGCCGGTGAGTCTTCATCCACCCACTCACCCTGGTTTTGGGCGTAGACCGAGGTACTGGAGGTGAACAGCAACCGTTTGGGCTGCTGGCTGGTGTGGCGCAACGCATCGAGCAGATGGCGAACGCCGGCCACGTAGGCGGACTGGTAGGCATCTTCCCCAAAGCCGGCGGCGGCGGCGCTGTAAACCAGGTAATCCAGCGCCGCGGGCAGCGCGGTCAGCGTCGTCGGATCGGTCAGATCGGCCGCCAGCGGTTGAATGCCGGCAGGTAGATCAAGAGGACGGCGCTTTAAGCCCCAGACGTCATGACCGGCCGTGCTGAGGTTGCGGCCCAGCGCCGTGCCGACATCGCCGCAACCCGCGATTAGAATGCGCGCCATCTGGCTGATCCTCTTAAAGTAAAAATGATGAATCCGGAAACCTTCGGCCAGCGGGTGCTGGATTGGTTCGACGCGCACGGCCGTCAGCGGCTGCCCTGGAAAGAGAACCCGACGCCGTACCGGGTCTGGGTTTCGGAGATCATGCTGCAACAGACCCAAGTGGCGACCGTCGTTCCCTATTATGAACGGTTCGTGGCGCGATTTCCCGACCTCCACGCCTTGGCGGATGCCGAGTTGGACGAAGTGCTGCGGCTGTGGGCCGGTTTGGGGTACTACGCCCGCGCGCGCCATCTGCATCAGACGGCGCGCCTCGTGCGCGACCAGTATGACGGCGCGCTGCCGCTGGATAGCGCCATCCTGCAAAATCTGCCGGGGATCGGCCGCTCGACGGCGGGCGCGATCCTGGCCCTGGCCGCCGGCCAGCGTCAGCCGATCCTGGATGGCAACGTCAAACGGTTGCTGGCGCGCTTCGCGGCCGTGGACGGTTGGCCGGGTCGGTCGCGAGTGCTGGCGGCGCTGTGGACGCTGGCGGAACGGTATACGCCCGCCGCGCGCGTGGCCGATTACACCCAGGCGGTAATGGATCTGGGCGCGCTGATTTGTACGCCGCGCCGGCCCCGCTGCGGAGCGTGTCCGCTGGCGGCGGAGTGCGCGGCCCATGCTCTGGGGCGGGAGAGCGCGTATCCGGCTCCGAAGCCGCGCCGGATGTTGCCAGTGCGAACGACCCGGATGCTGGTGTTGCGCGCGGCGGACGGCGCGGTGCTGCTGGAACGGCGACCGCCGGTCGGCATTTGGGGCGGGTTGTGGAGCTTCCCCGAATGTCCCATGGCCGTCGAGGTCGCCGACTGGTGCCGGGAGCGGTTACGTGCG
>JAWOHQ010000399.1:0-8576 GCA_046485105.1 Candidatus Competibacteraceae bacterium
GAGCTGCTGAACCGCTTCGATGCGATCGTGCGTTTTCGCAGCCTCGACCAAGACCAGATCCAGCGCATCGTCCGCCTCGAGCTGGCCAAGGTCGACCGGCTCCTATGATGACCCAGGATCGGGCGCACTCGGACTGCTTCCATGTCACTCACGAATTCCTGGCGTTCATGCTCGGGGTGCGTCGGGTCGGCGTCACCAAGGCGGCAAGCGCACTGCAACGACGCAAGCTGATCCGCTATAGCCGGGGGGATATTACGGTTCTCGACCGCGCGGGTCTGCAAGCCGCCGCCTGTGGCTGTTACGGGTCTGCGGAAGGTCTGTATGACCAGATCATGGGCTGACGCGATGAAGTAATAATTTATACTCAGGCAATTCCCAAAGAGCCTCACTGGAAAATTTACAGCAACAACATCTCCATAACCGCAGCCATTAACGAGGAAAAAATCATGGCAAGCGTTGGATATCACGAGCCCATAGCGGAGCTTTCGGAGGAAACCCGGGACATGCACCGGGCGCTCGTCTCGCTGATGGAAGAGTTGGAAGCCGTAGATTGGTACAACCAACGGGTCGATGCCTGCAAAGACCCCGAACTGAAAGCCATCCTCAGGCATAATCGCGACGAGGAAAAGGAGCACGCGGCCATGGTGCTGGAATGGATTCGCCGAAAAGACCCGACCTTCTCGAACGAATTAAAGGACTACCTGTTCACCGATAAAAAGATCGCGCACGAATAGCTGCGTCCGATCGCTCTTCGCGGTACATGCCCCTAACGGGCAGTTCCTTCTCAATCCGTTCGTCGCCCCGGATCGCGTGTCGCGGCCGGTGCGGCGACCGCTGAAAAGGCAGTCCGACTGATGAATTCTCCCACCGAAACGTCCTTTCAGATCGAGCGGCCCCATGCGTTGCCCGCCGACGCGGTCCTCGAGCAACTGCGCGCCGCGTCGGAAGGCCTGACTGCCGCCGAAGCCGCCGAGCGGCTCGCGGCCGTCGGTCCCAACCGCCTGCCCGATGCGGCCAAGGAAGGGCTGCTCAAACGCTTCTTCAAGCACTTCCACGATCTGTTGATCTACATCCTCATCGCGGCGGCGGCGGTTACGGCGGCGCTCGGCCACTGGGTGGACACCGGGGTCATTCTGGCCGTGGTGATCATCAACGCCATCATCGGGTTCATTCAGGAGGGCAAGGCCGAGCAGGCGCTTGAGGGCATCCGCAAGATGCTATCCCTGCACGCCCACACGCGCCGCGACGGTGAATGGGTGGAACTTGAAGCCGACGACCTCGTGCCCGGCGACCTGGTGCGCTTGCGTTCCGGCGACCGTGTGCCGGCCGATCTACGGCTCCTTGAAACCGTGAATCTGCGTATCGATGAAGCGGCGCTCACCGGCGAATCGGCGCCGATCGAGAAGAATCCGGAACCGGTCGCCGAGGACGCCGGAATCGGCGACCGCTACGGCATGGCTTACTCGGGCACCATGGTCGCCGCCGGTCGCGGCGTCGGGGTGGTGACCGCCACCGGCCCGGCCACCGAACTGGGCCGCATTAACAAAATGATCGCCGAGGTGGAAACGCTCGCCACCCCGCTCACCCGGAAAATGAATCGCTTCAGCCAAATTCTCGCGGTGGTGATCGTCTGCCTGGCGGTGGTGATGGGGCTGATCGGCTGGTTGTTGCACGACTTCAGCACCGGCGAACTGTTCTTCGCCGCCATCGGCTTCGCGGTCGCCGCCATTCCCGAGGGGTTGCCGGCGATTCTCACCATCACGCTGGCGCTCGGCGTGCAGAGCATGGCCCAACGCAACGCCATCACCCGCAAGCTCAACGCCATCGAAACGCTGGGTTCGGTCACCGTCATTTGCTCGGACAAAACCGGCACGCTCACCCGTAATGAAATGATCGCCCGCCACGTCGTCACCCGCGCGCACCGTTACGACGTGTCCGGCACCGGTTACCAGCCAGAGGGTCAGATCACGCGCGACGATCGGGAGATCGCCCTCGACGACTACCCCGACCTGCGCGCGCTCGTCGAAGTCATGGCCGTGTGCAATGATTCGGAGATCAGCGAAGAAGAAGGTCGGTGGAAAGTCACCGGCGAACCCACCGAGGGCGCCCTGGTCGCCCTGGCGCGCAAGGCCGGTTTCGATACTCAGGGCTACGAGCGGGCGGCGGTGATTCCGTTCGAATCGGAAAACAAGTTCATGGCCACGCTCGATCGGATTCCCGACGGCGGCGCGCGCATCCTGCTCAAGGGCGCGCCGGATCGTCTGTTGGATCGCTGTCAGCGCCAGCGGGCGGCCGACGAGTCCAGCGAGGCGCTCGACCGCGACTTCTGGGAACAACAGATCGAGCTGTTGAGCGATGAGGGCTTGCGCGTGCTCGCCGCCGCCGTCCGCGAGGTGGATGCGGGCCACAGCGATCTGACACTGGACGATCTCGAACAGGACCTGGTGTTTCTGGGTCTGGTCGGGATCATCGATCCGCCCCGGCCTGAGGCCATCGAGGCCATCAAGGCCTGTCATGCCGCCGGCATCCGGGTAAAAATGATCACCGGCGACCACGCCGGCACCGCCAAGGCCATCGGCCGCGAAATGGGCATCGGCGACGGCGCCCACGCCGTGACCGGCGCGGAGTTGGAAAAGGCGTCGGATGAGGAGCTGCGCCGTCTCGCGCACGACAACGACGTGTTCGCCCGCACCAGCCCCGAGCACAAACTGCGACTGGTCACGGCGCTCCAAGCCAACGGTGAGGTCGTGGCCATGACCGGCGACGGCGTCAACGACGCGCCGGCGCTCAAGCGCGCCGACGTGGGCGTGGCCATGGGCATCAAGGGCACGGAGGCGACCAAGGAAGCTGCGGATATCGTGCTGGCCGACGATAATTTCACCTCCATCGAGCGCGCCGTCGAGGAAGGGCGCACCATCTACGACAACCTGCGCAAGGCGATCCTCTTTATTCTGCCGACCAATGGCGCAGAGGCGCTGGTCATCCTGGCCGCGATCATTTTCGGTCTGGTGTTGCCCCTGACCCCGGTGCAGGTGCTGTGGGTCAACATGGTCACTGCCGTTACCCTCGCCCTCGCGCTGGCGTTCGAGCCGGCTGAACCCTGCGTGATGCAACGACCGCCGAACCCGCCGGACGCGCCTATCCTCGGTGGCGTATTCCTGTGGCGCATCGGGTTCGTGTCGGTGCTGATCGGCGGTGCCACAATCGCGGTGTTTCTCTTCGAACGACAGGCTGGGCTCTCATTGGAGCTGGCTCGTACGCTGGCGGTGAATACCCTGGTCGTGAGTCAGGCATTCTATCTGTTCAATAGCCGCTACCTGCGGGAGTCGAGTCTGATGTTATCGCGGCTGTTCGCCAATCGCATCGCCTGGCTGACTGTCGGCGTGCTGGCGGTGTTGCAACTGACCTTCGTCTACGCGCCCTTCATGCACCAGTGGTTCGGCTCGGCCGCGCTGGAGCTGCGCCACTGGCTGGTCCCGTTGGGCATCGGGCTGAGCGTGTTCCTGCTCGTCGAAGTCGAGAAAGCCGTCACACGCCGTTTGTTGGGTATGAATCCGACAAGCTGACGACCGGACGGGCGGCAATCAATGACGCCGTAAGCCGCTTGAGGTCTGACCGGTCTTGATCGGGTGTAGGGTGGATAAGGCGCTTGCGCCGCATCCACCAGTGGCCTGAAGTGGCGGATGCGCTACGCTGATCCGCCCTACGCATCCGAACCGATCAAAACTTCTGCGTCAGCCCAAGAGGGCCGGCGTTCTGTTGCGCCGCCGGCTCTGAGACGCACCGCGACTTTTCCACCTGGAGACTCGAACATGACAACGACTTCCGAATCCTTTGACGTGGCGATCATCGGCGCGGGCACCGCAGGACTGGCGGCGCTCCGCGAGGTGCGGCGCGCGACCGAGAACTTTGTCCTGATCAACGACGGGCCGTTCGGCACCACCTGCGCGCGGGTCGGTTGCATGCCGTCCAAGGCGCTGATCGAAGTCGCCAAGGCCCTGCATCAGCGGGATTTCCTGGCTGACGCCGGGATTGCGGGGACGGCAGCGCTGAAGGTGGATCGACCCGCTGTGCTGCGGCGTGTGCGCGAGCTGCGCGACGCCTATGTCCGTGGGGTGTTGAAAGTCACGGACGAACTCGGCGAACGGGTGATCGCGGGCCGGGCGCGGTTCGTCGCGCCCGACACCCTGGCGGTCGGCGACCGACGGTTGCGCGCCCGACACGTCATCATCGCCACCGGCTCGCGTCCGGTCGTGCCCCAGCCCTGGCGGGAATTGGGCGAGCGGATCCTGACCAGCGATACTCTGTTCGAACAAGAGACGTTGCCGGACCGCATCGCGGTGGTCGGACTGGGGGCGATTGGGGTGGAGATGGCCCAAGCGCTCGCCCGGCTGGGGATCGCTGTGACCGGCTTCGATGCCGCCGAACGGGTGGCCGGCCTGAGCGACCCGGCGGTCAACGCCCGCGCCGTTGGCATCTTCGCCGAGGAATTCCCGCTGCACTTGGGTCAGCCGGCCGAGTTGAGCCGTGCGGAAGAGGGCGCGATCCGGGTCAGCGCCGGTTCGACCGGTGTAGAGGTGGACGCCGTCATCGCGGCGCTGGGGCGCCGCCCGAACCTGGACGGGCTGGGATTGGAGGCAATCGGGATCGCGCTCGACGACCGTGGCCGGCCGCCGTTCGATCCAGGTACGCTGCGCATTCCAGGTTTCGCGATCTCGATCACCGGCGACGTCAACGGGATGCGGCCGCTGCTACACGAAGCCGCCGACGAGGGCTATATCGCCGGTTACAACGCCTTGCGCGACGCGCCCGAGTGTTTCACCCGGCGCGTGCCCCTGGGCATCGTGTTCAGCGATCCCAATATCGCCGTGGTCGGGCGCCGCTTCGAAGATCTGGATCAAGACCAGACGGTCATCGGCGAGGTCGACCTGCAAGGCCAGGGTCGGCTGCGGATGGCGGGCGCCGACCGGGGCTTGATCCGGCTGTATGCCGATGTGCGCGAAGGCCGCCTGCTCGGCGTCGAGTTGTGCTGCCCGCACGGCGAACATCTGGCCCATTTACTGGCGCTGGCGATCCAACAAGGGCTCACGGTGCGGGAGTTGCTGCGGATGCCGTTCTATCACCCGGTGGTGGAAGAAGGGTTGCGCGGCGCGTTGCGCGAGGCCGCCGGCCAACTGGCCGACGACCGGACGCCCGACCTGGCCCATTGCGGCCGGCTGGGCGCCGAGGCGCTCGACTGAGCGCGTCTGGCAGCAAGGCATCCGACCAGCGCGTGGCGTCGTACTCGAGCTGGTCGAAGGGTTTAAGCTCTTCTCACCACTCAAAGCGGTCATGGGCTGCAATCCACCGTGGCGACGACGGGCAAATGATCGGAGGCGAGCCGAGCCAGACGGCTCCGATGGGTGTGGATCTCCAGCAAACACCCGCGCGGTCGCAACCAGATCCGATCCAGTCTCAGCAGGGGATAGCGCGCTGGATAGGTCGCTGGCGCTGGCGCCCGTTCGAACCAGGCGTTCAACCAACGCAAGGGCCGGCTCCAGGGCAACCATTCATTGAAATCGCCCAGCAAGAAGGTCGGATCGCCCGTGTCGAATTCCTGAAGCTGGCGGAGTAGCTGGCGGGTCTGACGGCGACGCTCGGCGGGACGTAACCCCAAATGAGTCGCCAACACGCGGAACGACCGGTAGTCGCCTCCAAAAACGACGTCCAGCGCGCCGCGCGGTTCCCAGCCAGGGACGCTGAGATCGAGACGCCGCACCTGGCGGACCGGCAACCGGGTCAGCAAGGCGTTGCCGTAGTCCAGGCCCTCGCGCAGCAGCGTTGGGCCGGCGATGGGCTCGAACTCGGTCTGGCGCGCGAAAGACTCCAGCCAGTCCAGACCATGCAGCTCCTGCAAGGCGATGAGGTCCGCGTTCAATTCCCGAATGACGCACAGGGTGCGGTTGGGATCGCAGCGACCATCACCACCTATCGCCCCATGGATGTTGTAGCTCCCTACGGTCAACCGTGCGCCACGGATCAGATCGTTCATGGCGGACATACGCTCAACGGGAGGTCGCGCCGCGGCGTCCGACCCAGCGGCGCAGCGCCCAAAGACCGACGACGAGGCCGTCAGCAGTTGCGCGGCGGTGCAAGAGTGGGGTCCGAGATGGTTTCATGGTAATCATTCAGTCCCCTACCCGCTGGCGGGGAGGGGTTTTCTTTCGCTAATCCCCATCGGCGAGCCGGCGCCGGACCGCCAGCAGTTCCTCGCGCCGCGCCTCGCTGGTCGGCGGGTAGTGCAGGTTCAGGCCGGACAAGGTGTCGAGGATGATCTGCGCGACGATCAGCCGGGCGTTTTTCTTGTCGTCGGCGGGCACCACGTACCACGGCGCCGCGGCGGTGCTGGTGGCAGCCAGGCACGCCGCATAGGCGGTCATGTACTGATCCCAGGACTGACGCTGTTCGAGGTCGGCGTCGGAGAACTTCCAGTTCTTGTTCGGATTGTCGATGCGCGCCAGAAAGCGCTGGCGCTGCTCCTCACGGGACAAGTGCAGGAAAAACTTGATGACGCGCGTACCATTACGGTGCAGATGCGCCTCCGATTCGACGATAGAGCGATAGCGCCCCGCCCAGAAGTCGTCCTCATCCAGCGCCGAGTCGGGCAGGTTCTGAGCTTGCAGAACCTCCGGCCGCACCCTCACGATCAGCACCTCCTCGTAGTAGGAGCGGTTGAAGATGCCGATGCGCCCGCGCTCGGGCAGCGCGCAGTGGGTTCGCCACAGGAAGTCGTGGTCGAGTTCCGTGGCGCTAGGGTGCTTGAAACTGTGGACTTGGCAGCCCTGCGGGTTGACCCCGGACATCACATGCCGGATGGCGCCGTCCTTGCCCGCCGCGTCCATGGCCTGGAAAATCAGCAGCAGTGAATAACGGTTGTGCGCATAGAGCAGGCGCTGTAATTTTTTCAGGTGCTTGGTCCCGGCCTTGAGTCCCTTTTTGTACGACTTTTTCGAGTCGTACAGCGGTTCGATCCGGGTCGGCCATCGCGCGAGATCCATCCGGGTTCCGGGCTCGACCTGGTAGTCGGCGACATTGACTTCGATGGCGTGTTTCATGCGCGCGCTCCCTCATGGTAGGTCACATGACCCCTTGATTGTATGAGGTCAAACTGGCTGATTCCAGAGCGTCGATACCATACCTGACAGGGTAACGAAAATTGACCAACGACCAAATTCTCATCCTCGGGCTTCTGCTCGCCACGATGACCCTGTTCCTGTGGGGGCGCTGGCGGCATGACATGGTGGCGCTAGGCGCGTTGCTGGCTTGCGTGTTGACAGGGCTGGTTCCTTCGCAACAAGCCTTCGCCGGTTTCGGCCATCCCGCCGTAATCACGGTGGCTTGCATCCTGGTGCTGAGCCGGGGTCTGCAAAACTCGGGCGTGGTGGACGCTCTGACGCGGCGCGTCCTGCCGGCCAAGGCGGGACCGACCCTGACCATTGCCGCATTGACCGGGCTGGCCACGGTGCTATCGGGATTCATGAACAATGTCGGTGCATTGGCGCTGCTGATGCCGGTGGCCATTCAGATCGCGGCCCGCCTGGATCTGCCTCCGGGGCGAGTGCTGATGCCACTCGCCTTCGGCTCCATCCTGGGCGGCATGGTCACCCTGATCGGTACCCCGCCCAATCTGATCGTGGCGGGCTTTCGGGCCGAAAGCGGCCCGGCGAGTTTTGGCATGTTCGATTTCACGCCGGTCGGGCTGGCCGTGGCGGGAGTCGGGGTGCTGTTCGTCACGTTGGTCGGCTGGCGCCTGGTGCCGGCGCGCCAACGGGCCGGTGTGGAGGATTTCAAGACCGGCGCTTATTTGACCGAGGCGCGGGTTCCCAAGGATAGCAAGGTCGTCGGCATGACCCTGCGACAGGTCGAAACCGCGCTGGAAGAAACCGACGCGCAAGTCGTCGGCCTGGTCCGCAATGAAGTCCGTCTGACCGCGCCCCATCCATACCGGAAGGTTCTGGCCGGGGACATCGTGGTTCTCGAAGCCAAGGTCAAAGCGCTGCCGGCCGCCTTGTCCACGCTCGGGCTGAAGCTGGAAGAAGCCAAACAGGACGAGCCGCGGAAAGACAGCAGGAACGAAGAAGAAAAAGAGGAAGATCAATCGGGCAAGGCAGCCAAAACGATCAAGGCGATCAAGGCGATCAAAGCAACCAAATTAGCCAAGGTGACCGCTGATGCCGATGCCGATACGGATGCGGAAAAGCCCGCGCCATCGGACGACATCGTGTTGGTGGAACTGGCGGTGCTGCCCCAATCCGACCTGGTGGGGCATTCCGCCAGCGATATCCAACTCCGCACGCATTACGGCATCAACATGCTCGCGGTTTCCCGCCAGGGCCGACGCTCGACCGCCCGCCTGCGGACGATGGTCATTCGGGCCAGCGACGTGCTGTTGATGCAAGGCCCGCCCGAGGCGATCGCCGGTTTTGCCAGCGACACGGGCTGCGTGCCTTTGGCGGAGCGCGCGCTGCGTCTCCCCAGCCGGCGCCACGCCCTCCTGTCCGTCCCTCTGCTGGCGTTGGGGAGCGGCCCCACCACCT
>JAWOHQ010000096.1:0-6698 GCA_046485105.1 Candidatus Competibacteraceae bacterium
CCCGAATGTCCCATGGCCGTCGAGGTCGCCGACTGGTGCCGGGAGCGGTTGGGTTTGACCGTGGCGGTCGAGAATTCGTGGGGCGTGATGCGCCACGGCTTCAGCCATTTCCATCTCGATATCACGCCGGTGTCGGCGGTGGTGACCGGATCGGGCGGGGCGGTGATGGCGGGGGAGCGGTTTGTCTGGTATAACCTTCGCGAATCCGATGACCGGGGCGTGGCCGCGCCGGTGCGGCGGTTGCTGGCGACCCTGGCCAGCGAATGGGAAATTAACCGGGAGGCAGCGATGACTCGAATGGTGAAATGCGTCAAGCTCGGCGTCGAGGCCGAGGGTTTGGATCGTCCTCCCTATCCTGGGGAGCTGGGCCAACAGATTTTCGAAAACGTCTCCAAGGAAGCCTGGCAACAGTGGTTGCGCCAGCAGACCATGTTGATCAACGAATATCGGCTGACGCCGTTCGAGCCGAAGGCCCGGCAATTCCTGGAAGAACAAATGGGACAGTTCTTTTTCGGCGCGGGCGCGGCGTTGCCGGAAGGCTACGTGCCGCCCAAGGAGTGAGCCCGCTTGACGCCGGGCGCGCAAGCTGCTTAAATCCGCAATCCTTCCGGCCAGGTAGCTCAGTTGGTAGAGCAGCGGACTGAAAATCCGCGTGTCGTTGGTTCGATTCCGACCCTGGCCACCAAATAAATAGGGCTTACGCTACCACCCGTGGCGTAAGCCCTTTTTCTTGCGAAGCTCTCATGGCAAACGCGCTACACCTGCTGATTCCTGGCCTGCTGGGACCGTGGCCAGCCGCCTCCGCCGGTTCGGCAGCGCCCGCGCCGCTCGCGCCGGCGCTGGCGTGGCTGCTCGCCCGCGCCGAACGCCACACCGCGCCGCCCTCACCCGACGCGACGCTGTGCGAACTGTTCGGCTTGCCAGGCACCACCGCCGCCGCGCCGGTGGCCGCGCTGACCCGTCTGGTCGATGGCGGCGAACTCAATGAAGGCGGCTGGTGGCTGCGCGCCGATCCAGTCCATCTTCGGGCCGATATGCGCACGGTGTTTCTGGTGGATGCTCGGGCGCTGGCCATCGAGCCGGACGAGGCGAGGGCGCTGGTCGCGGCCTTCAATCAGACCTTCTTCGAGGACGGGTTGCGGTTGATTGCGCCGCGTCTGGACCGCTGGTATCTGCGGCTGCCCGCCGATCCCGGCATTACAACCCGTCCCCTGTTCGATGCCGTCGGCCGCGACATCAACTCTCTGCTACCTCAAGGTCCAGCCGGGCGACGCTGGCATACGCTGTTGACCGAGATCCAGATGCTGTTTCATCAACATCCGGTCAATCAAGCCCGCGAGGCGCATAATCGACCGCCGATCAACAGCGTCTGGTTCTGGGGCGGCGGTGAATGTCCGGCCGCCGCGCGGTCTCCCGCCGCCGGACTCTACACCGATGATCCCCTGACCCGAGGATTGGCGCGACTGGCGGGCGCGACGGTGAGCCCGGCGCCGGAACACGCCGAGGACTGGATGGACGCCGCGACCGAGCCGGATAGTCTGGTGGTGCTGGAGACGATCCGCCATGAACTGATCGATGGCGATCTGGAAGCCTGGGTTGATGGCGTTGCCGCGTTGGATCGCGGATGGTTCGCGCCCTGTCGGCGATGGTTGCAAACTGGTCAGCTCGCCACGTTGTCTCTTTATCCAGGCAATGGCCAGAGGTATACCCTCACCCGCGCGGCCCGTTGGCGGTTCTGGCGGCGGTCCCGGCCGCCGAGCGCCTACCTGGCGACGGGTAACAACGATCGATAGACGCCTTTCTCAACGACGTTTGCCCCAGCGAGCGCCCCTCGACCATATAACCATCCTAAAGCCAGCCGCCATGTCCACCACCATCCTCCGCCGGCCGATTCCTTCCATCGTCGAATTGCCCGTCTCTCCGCTGCTCCAGCGCATCTATGCCGCCCGCAACGTCCGTTCGGTCGAGGATCTGGATCGAAGGCTGAGCGCGTTGCCGCCCCCGACCACGCTCAAGGGTCTCGCCGCAGCGGTGCAACTCCTGGAGGAAGCCCTGCGCCAGCGCTGGCGGATCGCCATCGTCGCCGATCTCGACGCCGACGGCGCCACCAGTTGCGCCCTGGCAGTGCGGGCGTTACGCGCCCTGGGCGCGGCCGACGTGCGCTATGTGGTGCCTAACCGGTTCGTTCATGGTTACGGGTTGTCGCCGGAGATCGTCGCGGTCGCGGCCCGCGCGCGGCCGGATTTGCTGATCACCGTGGACAACGGCATTTCCAGCCATGAGGGGGTGCGGGCGGCTCAGGCGCTGGGCATGCGGGTGCTGATCACCGACCATCACCTGCCCGGTCCCACCCTGCCGGCCGCCGAGGCCCTGGTCAATCCCAACCAGCCGGACGATGCCTTTCCTTGCAAGCAATTGGCCGGAGTCGGCGTGATTTTCTACGTGCTGTCGGCGCTGCGGACCCGGTTGCGGGAAACCGGCTGGTTCGCGGCGCAAGGCTTGGCCGAGCCGGTGATGGCCGAATTTCTCGACCTGGTGGCGGTGGGTACGGTGGCCGATGTGGTGCCGCTGACCCATGCCAACCAGGTGCTGGTCGAGCAGGGGTTGCGGCGGATCCGCCAGGGGCGCTGCGTCCCGGGCATTACCGCTCTGTTCGCCGTCGCCGGCCGCTCCCTGGCGCGCGCCACCGCCGGCGACGCGGCGTTCGCCATCGGGCCGCGGCTGAACGCCGCCGGGCGTTTGGCCGACATGAGCCTGAGCATCGATTGCCTGCTGTGCGACGATCCGGCGCGGGCGCTGGATCTGGCTGGGGAACTGGATCGGCTCAATCGCGAGCGGCGGGCGATCGAGTCTGACATGCGGGCGCGGGCCCTGGATCATCTGGAGCGATGGCCGCTGGATGATCGCGAACTGCCGTTCGGTCTCTGCCTGTTCGATCCAGACTGGCATCAGGGCGTGGTGGGGATCGTGGCGGGGCGGATTCGGGAACGGACCCATCGGCCGGTGATCGCCTTCGCGCCGGACAATATCGAGGGTCTGCTGCGCGGTTCGGCGCGCTCGGTGCCGGGCCTGCATATTCGCGATGTGTTGGCGGCCGTCGACGCGCAATCCCCCGGTTTGATCGGCCGCTTCGGCGGCCACGCCGCCGCCGCCGGCCTGAGCCTGCCCGCCACGCATCTACCAACCTTCCGGACCGCTTTCGATGCGGAAGTGCGCAACTGGTTGCGGCCGGAGGACCTCACTGGTTGCCTGTGGAGCGACGGCGAGCTGGAACCAGCCGATTTTTCGCTGGAACTCGCCGAACAGTTGCGGGAAGCCGGACCCTGGGGTCAGGGCTTTCCCGCGCCGCTGTTTGATGGCGTCTTCGAGGTGCTGTCCCATCAGATCATGAAAGAACTGCATCTGAAATTATGGCTGCGGCCAACCGGCGCCGATCTGCGGCTGGAAGCAGTGGCGTTCCATCGGGCCGGCGAATTTGTTCCTGGAACTGGGCAGCTTCGCGTCGCCTATCAGTTGGACGCCAACGAATGGCGAGGTGAAAGTCGGCTACAACTGTGCATCGAGCATCTGGAAGCCGTCTGACTGGCGGGAACCCACCCCGGCTTTCCAGTTCTTCAATCCAGACCCAACTGCTCCGCGACCCGCCACGCATTCTTGCCGGCGTTCTTGGCGGCGTACATCGCGGCGTCGGCCTGCCGCAGCAGGGTCATCGCCAGATCCAGGGTATCCGGCCATTCCGGCCGATACAGCGCGATGCCGACGCTGGCGGTGACCGTGGCGCTGGCTTCGCCCAACGGCACCGGCTCGGCCAGATGCTCGACGATTTTTCGCGCCACGGCCTCGGCCCCCTGAGGTTGTTCGAGGTTCAGCAACATGATCGTGAACTCGTCTCCTCCAAACCGGGCTACGGTATCGGTTGCGCGCACGCACTGCTGGAGGCGGTTGGCGATCTGCCGCAGCAACTCATCGCCCGCGTCATGTCCGAAGGTGTCGTTTACCTGCTTGAACCCGTCCAGATCGACCAGCAGCACGGCCGCCAGCCGCCATTGGCGCCGAGCCTGCTTCAAGCCTTTGCGCAGATGTTCGAAAAATAGATTTCGATTCGGCAGGCTGGTCAAGTTGTCGAAGTTGGCCATTCGCCAGTTACGCTGGCTGGCCTCGGCCAAGGTCTGGGTCCGTTCGGCTACCTTCGCTTCCAGCTTCTGATCGTAGTCGCGCAGCAGCGCTTCGGCTTGCTGGCGCAACGCCTCGGCTTTTTTGTAGTCGGTGATGTCGGTGGTCGCGCCGCGATAGCCTAGAAACTCACCTTCTTCATCAAACAGCGGTAGTCCACTGTTCAGCGTCCAGAGCGAATGCTCCTGGTCCGGCAACCGGATTCGGAGCACCTTTTGCTGGAAGGGTTGTCGTCGCTGGATGGCCGACTCCAGCGCGAGGAAATCGGTATCCTGCTGTTGCGGAATGACGATGTCCCGCCATTGGTCGCGCCGTTGGCCCTCGTCCGATTTGATGGTCTTAGCGAATCGCCCGCTTAGATCGCGCAAGTGGCCGTGGTTATCGAACTCCCAAAGGAGATCGTTGGATACTTCGGCCAGATTGCGAAACCGGGTAATCTCGGCGAGCCGCGCCTGGGACGCCGCTCCCGTTAGCAGTCCCGCCGTAACGATGGCCATCATGACGACCTGGTATTTCAACACCTGTTCGGCTTGCCCTGTCTCGCTCAGAATCGCGACGATTCCCAATTCAAGAAAGAGGATAACCAGTACGGTGCTCCGCAAGCTGTGCGTCGCCGCGATCCAGGCCAGCACCGGCAGCAACAGCAAACTCATGAAGGGTTGCGCGGGCCCGCTCCAAACCTGGTGCGAAACCCAGAACAGGACCATCAGCAGAAATGACAAGGTTATCTGGAAAATCGTCAGGCGTACCGGCGCCGGAGGGGTGGCAGTTGGCGCCGCGGGTCCGCGCAGCGGTTTCCTCAGGCGGAACCGCCGGACCAGTGGCGCGGCGAAAATCAGCGCCAGCGGCGCCAGCGTGGTGACTCCGAGGAAATCGCCAATCCACCGGCCCAGCACGAACTCCCGCAGCGACGCGGAACCAGAGAGAGCTCCAGCCCCGGCCGCGAGCAGGACTTCCATCAGGGCCGCAAACAATGCGGCGCCCGCGGCGGCGCCCAGGAAGGTCGCCACCCGTTGTGGATCGTTGAAAGACCACTTTTTCGGGCGCTGTCCAGCGAGTTCACGGCGCAGGGCCTGGGCAGCCACGGCGTAGCCCAGTGGTGAGAGGAGATGGGCCAGCAGCAGATAAGGCCACTGCTCCCAGGACCAGACGGACCAGCTGGCGATCAGCAGCGACGCGGCGATGGGTAATGGCAAGGCCCGTGCGCCATATTCGAGCAGCAAGGCGAAAGTCAGACCGGCGGTTGGATACCAGAGGCTGCTTCCGTCCTGTGGATCGAATACTGTTGATAGGCGCCATAGCGCCACCCACACGGCGATATACAGCAACGCCAACCCTACAGTCCGCAGCCAGGGATTCCCGGGGTGCTCCGGTTTTTTGGTGTTCGTCGCTGTTCCCATCGGTCCTGTCTCCGCCGAGTGTTCACCCCTCGTCCCAGTGCGCTCGTCGCACGTTCCCTGGAAAGGGTAGGAGGTTTTCATACGAACTTTCAGTAATGCCGGACTGCGTATAGCGCCGAGTCTCTCAGTACGGCTTCCAGGATTTCGCCCACCCGCGCCGCCCAGCGCTCACAACCAGCGGCATCGGCGAGTAGATCCTGACGGATCTCGATCTCGACATGCGGCAATCCTGCCGCTCCACCATGGGTGTCCATGGTAAAGCCGACCTCCCGCCCCGAGTAGGGTTGGTTGTCCCCGACGCACAGTTCGGGGTCGGCCTGGAATCGTTCCAGTAGCGGCAGAGCCAGGCGCGGGTCGCGGTTCCACAACACGCCGAGATGCCACGGGCGGTGAAAACCGCTCATCACCGGCGTGAAACTGTGGATTGCGATCAACGCCGGCGCCTGACCGTGGCCGTGTCGCCAGCGCTGCGCCAGCATTCGGGTGATGGCGTGATGATACGGCAAAAAAACTTCATTTACACGTGTCTCTGAATCAAGATCATTTATCTTTTTATTCCCTGTAATGTGGGTACCATCACTAACCTCAGCGATGGAAGAGGGACTGCCGGGAGGACGGTTGCAATCGATGACCAGTCGCGAATATCCACCCAGCACCACCGGCGCGTCCAGCCGCGCCGCCAGCCATTGGGATACCCGAGCGGCGCCGATATCCCAGGCGATGTGTCGTTCCAAATCCGCTGGACCCAGTCCGAGCTGGTTCAGGCGGGTGGGAATAGTGTTGCTGGCATGGTCGCAGACCAGGACCACGGAGGACTGGCCGTTGGGGTTGAAGATGGTGAAGGGTGGTGGGTCGTCGGGACCGAGCAGGGTTGCGGGGGGTGGAGGCGCTGGGGACAGGTCGTTCATGGCGTGGCCATTCAATGCGAGCGTGAGTAAAGATAGTAATCGATGTTTGCGGGTGAGGGGGGAGGGTAAATGTGACTCGTTAGCTGCGGAATGTCGGTATATTAGGATAAGCTAATATGCAAACCAAGCCAGGCGGGTCGTCGTCGCGCCTGGAGTCCTGAAACCGCATGTCGCGGTCCCCAAAACCCTTATGGAATCGTCGCTGGTGGTTTTGGTG
>JAWOHQ010000193.1:0-6811 GCA_046485105.1 Candidatus Competibacteraceae bacterium
CCGTACATGGTGCCGCGCTCGATGTGCAGCACCACCTCGGCCTGCCTGGCGACGCCGTTCAAGATCAAGGGCGTCAACTACAGCATCAGCTCCGCCTGCGCCACCAGCGCTCATTGCATCGGCCACGGCGCCGAATTGATTCAGTGGGGCAAGCAGGATCTGGTGTTCGCCGGCGGCGGCGAGGAAGTGCATTGGAGTCTGACCGATCTGTTCGACGCCATGGGGGCGCTGTCCACCCGCTACAACGCCACGCCGCACCGCGCCTCGCGACCCTATGATGTCGACCGCGACGGCTTCGTGATTTCCGGCGGCGGTGGGATCGTGGTATTGGAGGAGTTGCGGCACGCCCGGCGGCGCGGCGCGCGGATTTACGCGGAACTGGCCGGCTACGGGGCCAACTCGGACGGATATGACATGGTGCAGCCCTCCGGCGAAGGCGCGGCGCGCTGCATGAGACAGGCGCTGGAGGGGGTCAGCGAGCCGGTCGATTACCTCAACACCCACGGCACCAGCACCCCAGCTGGGGACATCCGGGAGTTGGAAGCCATTGGCGACGTGTTCGGCGAGCGGATGCCGCCGATCAGCGCCACCAAGTCGTTGACCGGGCATGCCCTGGGCGCGGCCGGCGTCCATGAGGCGATTTATTCGCTGCTGATGATGGATAACCGGTTTATCGCCGCCTCGGCCAATATCGAGACGCTCGACCCGGAAGCGGAGGGTTTCCCGATCATGCGGGAGCGGATGGACGAGGTCGATTTGCAGGTGGTAATGTCCAACAGCTTCGGGTTCGGCGGCACCAACGCCACCCTGGTGTTCCGGCGTTTCGCGGAGTGAATTCGGCTCGAATAAGGCGCCGGCGATAAGCGCGGTCCGAAACGAAAAAGGCTTGTCGGGCAGAGTTCGACAAGCCTTTGTTTTGTCTGGTGCCGGAAAGAGGAATCGAACCTCCGACCTGCTAATTACGAATCAGCTGCTCTACCGACTGAGCTATTCCGGCGAGAGAAATCAAGGTCGGGGAATATAGCCAACTTGTTGCTGGGACACAAGGTGGGCGTGGGAAGTTCGGCGCGAACGGCCGCGCGCCGGTTCAAGCGCCCCGAAGAAATTCCCGGAGCGCGGGGAGGTGGCGGCGGCTGACTTCCAGTCGGTCCGGGATCTCGTGGAAGACCAAGGCGCAACCCCCATCGGCGGTTTTCTCCAGACCGGCGATCTGCGCCGCCATCGCCAGCGCGTTGCGATGCACGCGCACCACCCGCGCGCCCAGCGCGTTTTCCAGCGCTTTCAACGAGTCCTCGATCAGCGCCTGGCCGTGTCGGTGATGCACGGTGACGTATTTCTGATCGGCCTGGAAGTAAAACACCTCGGCCAGCGGGATCAACTCCAGACGCTGGCCGAGGCGGGTTTGGAGGTGCGTGCGGTTCTGTCCCTCTGGATCGGCGCTCAGGCTGGCCAGTTGCGCGCGATTGAGTCGACCAGCATTGGCCAGCGCTCGCTCCAGCCGTTCCAGCCGCACGGGCTTGAGCAGATAAGCGACGGCGTGGGCATCGAAGGCTTCCAGTGCGTATTCGCCATGCGCGGTGGTAAAGATAATGGCCGGAGGCTGCGGGAGTTCGGCCAGGCGGCGGGCGGTTTCCAGACCATCCAGGCCGGGCATTCGGATATCCAGCAGGATGACCTCGGGATGCAGAGTTGCCGCCAACCGTAGCGCCTCGGCGCCGTTGCTCGCTTCACCGCAGCATTCGTGGTCGGGGAGCCGGTCGAGTAGCCCGCGCAGCCAAGCACGGGCAGGCGGTTCGTCGTCGACGATCAGGACGCGCATGAGGGATGATGGCAACAGGAGGTTTTAGCCAGTTTAGCAGGCGGGAAAGCCTCGGGTCTCATAACCCGGCCAACGGCACGGTAAAGGCGACCTGATAGCGTTCGGTGGTTTCCTCGATTTCCAGTTGGCTGGCGACCCCGTAGACCAGCAGCAAACGCTGGCGGATGTTGTCCTGGGCCAAGTTCTGACCCTGGAGGCGACGGTCGCTGTCGACGGGTGATCGGGGGTTGGTGATGGTGAAACGCAGGCCATGGGATTGCTTGACGATACAGATGCGTAATTGTCCGCCTTCGGGCAGCGCTTGAATGCCATGATGGATGGCGTTTTCGACCAGCGGTTGCAGCAACAGGGCCGGCATGGGCGTGTCGAGCGGCAGGTCGGTGGCCAGCTCCCAGTCCACCTGGAGCCGGTCGCCCATGCGCAGGCGTTCGATGGCCAGATAGCGGCGAGTCAGTTCCAGTTCGTCCCCCAAGGTGATGCGTTCCTGGTTGGCCAACGCCGAGCGCAACAGGTCGGCCAAGTCGAGGACGGCTTGCTCGGCCTGCTCGGGGCGGGCGCGGATCAAGCCAGCGATGGTGTTGAGCGTATTGAACAGGAAGTGGGGATGGATGCGCGATTGCAGGGATCGGAACCTAGCGCGCGCTTCGGCTTCGACCTGCTGTTTCCACTGATGCTGGACATAGAAATACCGCAATGTCATCAGGGTGATGATGCCGCTGATGGCCTGGTTGCCCAAGAGCGTGGGCAAGGGGGCCGACGGGCCGAAACCAAAATCGGCATCGGCGGCCAGCCACAACGCCAGCAGGGATCCCAGCAGGGTGCTCGACTGGACGATGCCCAAGGCGATCAGGGTCACCGCCGGGGGATGAAGGCGGGCCAGCCAGCGCCGGCAACGGCACAAGACCATGGCCGCCACCAGCGCCACCCACTGCACGAACAACGATACCAGCGCCAGCTCGGTCCAGAAGCGCTCCAGGGTGTGGCTTTTGGCCAGCGCCAGCACGAAGGCCAGTAGTTCGACGATCAGCACGGTCAGAAAGACCGTGCGGTTGTCGCAGAAGTCGGGCAGAAACCCCGTGGTTGTCTCGGCGGCGCTGCTGGATTTCCGCCGGCGGGGCGGCTTGGCATCATCGACCGGACGTTGGGCAATCATTGGGACGGTTCGCTCTTCTGCCTGGGCCAAGACGATAAATATGTTATTTTTTATGCAAATGCGCTTGATTGACTGTTGATTATTGACCGCCGCGATCCCGGTTGTGCCGGATCAAAACTCCCGGCGCACCAGCCGTTCGATCAACGGTTGCAGGATCAACTCCATGGCGAACCCCATCTTGCCGCCCGGGACCACGATGGTATTGCGCCGCGACATGAATGAATCGTGGATCATGCGCACCAGATAGGGAAAATCCGGATGGGTCTTGCGTGGGTCCCGGAAGCGGATCACCACGAAGCTTTCATCCAGGGTCGGGATATCGCGCGCCGCGAACGGGTTGGAAGTGTCCACCGTCGGCACCCGTTGAAAATTGATGTCGGTGCAGGAAAACTGCGGCACGATGTAGTGAGTATAGTCATACATCCGCCGCAGGATGGTATCGGTCACCGCCTCGGCGCTGTAGCCGCGCTCGGCGGTATCGCGGTGAATCTTCTGAATCCACTCCAGATTGACGGTCGGCACCACGCCGATCAACAGGTCCACGTAGCGGGCGACGTTGACCTGCTCGGTCACCACCCCGCCGTGCAAGCCTTCGTAGAACAACAGATCGGTATCGGGCGGGATGGGTTCCCACGGCGTGAAGGTCCCCGGTTCCTGACCTCGGGCGCTGGCCTCCTCCCAGTGATGGAGATAGGCGCGCCGCAATCCGGTGCCCCGCTCGCCATACTCCATGAACAGGGCCTCCAACCGGTCGAACAGATTGCCTTCGGGACCGAAATGACTGAGGGTGCGATTCTCCCGGCGCGCCCGATCGACCTGCCGCTGCATCTCCAGCCGCTCGTAACGGTGGAAGCTGTCACCCTCGACGATGGCGACATTGAACCCGTCCCGCCGGAAAATATGTTCCATCGCCACCCGCACCGTCGAGGTGCCGGCGCCGGACGAGCCGGTAATGGCGATGATGGGATGCTGTTTGGACATGGCCGCTCCACGCGCTGATTCAAAGAACAGCGCATTATAACGCGGCTTATATTGCAGTGCAGCAAAAGAGGAAGACGGGCTAGACCCCGGCGTCGCCTCTAACGACCCGCCTGCTCCAGCAGACGGCGGATCTGATAGCGATAGATAAATCCCGGCAGGGCGCTGACGGCGAACAGACACAGCGTCACAACGTAGAATTCCCAGGACTGCGCGCGAACGGCGCCGGTCGCCTGATGCTCGAAGCCGAACCCGATGCCCAGCACCAGGCCATACAACACGCCCCATTCGACCAGACGCGGCCAAAAGGGCTTGGGACGCCCGTCCCGCGGCGCGATCACCAGGAACCAGCGCTCGCTGAGCCAGGGCAGGTTGGCGGCGATCACCGCCAATCCCAGCCAGAGCCCGATAATGATCCCTTGCGCCATGAACGGAAAAACGAAGGACTCAGCCCGACAGCGCCAAGGCGCACCAAGCCATCAGCGCGGTGGGGTACAAGCCCAACACCACCAGCAACAGACCATTGGCGCTGATTACAATTTCGGTATCCAGTCTCATCTGGATCGGTTCGCTCTGCTCCGGCGGATCGAAGTACATGCACCGAACCACCCGCAGATAATAGAACGCCCCAATCACCGAAAACACCACGCCCAGAATCGCCAGCCACACCAGCCCGATATTGACGATGGCCTGGAGCACCACCCACTTGGCGTAGAAGCCCACCAGGAACGGCACGCCCGCCATGGACATCATGATGACCATCATCAGGAAGGCCAGCCAGGGACTGCGGTCGTTCAGGCCCTTGAAATCGTCAATGTTCTCCGCCTCGAAGCCGGACCGGCTCAGCACGATCACCACACCGAAGGCGCCGACCGCCATCAACACGTAGACGATGGTATAGAACATGGCCGCCGCATAGCCCTCCGGCGTGCCCGCCAGGATGCCCATCAGCAGAAACCCAACATGGGAAATCGTCGAGTAGGCCAGCATCCGCTTGATGTTGGTCTGGACGATGGCGACCAGGTTACCCAACCCGACGGACAGCACCACCAGAATAATCAGCATCTGCTGCCAGTCGGCCTGCAGCGCGCCCAGACCCTCCACCAGAATCCGCATCAACAACGCGAACGCCGCCAGCTTGGGAGCCGAGCCGATGAACAGCGTCACCGAAGTGGGTGCGCCTTGATAGACATCCGGCGCCCACATGTGGAAGGGCACCGCACCCAGCTTGAACGCCAGCCCGACCACCAGAAACACCAGGCCAAACACCAGCACCAGGTTTTCCATGCCGGGAGCGGCGACGGCGACCTCGGCGATCACCTGGAGATCCACACTGCCGGTCGCGCCGTAGATCATCGAAATCCCATACAGCAACATGCCGGAGGCGATCGAACCCAGCACGAAGTACTTCATCGCGGCTTCCGAAGCCACGGGCGAGTCGCGGTCGATGGCCACCAGGGCGTACAGCGACAGCGACAGCAGCTCCAGGCCCAGATACACGCTGAGCAGGCTCTGCGCCGACACCATGACCATCATGCCCAGTACGCCGAACAGGCCCAGCACGTAGTACTCGCCCTTGAACAGGTTCCGCTGGCGCAGGTAGTCGCGCGAGTACAGGAATACGGCGGCGGTGGTCAGGTAAATGCATAGCTTGAGCACATCGCCCATGGCATCTCGGATGTAGTGCCCGAACATGGTGGTCACCGGCGCGTGCGCGTAGGTCGCCAGCGTCAGCAGGGCCGCGCCCAACAGCGTCAACTGGGCCAATCCATAGGTGATATGTCGCTGCCGATCCTCCAGGAACACGTCGATGACCAGCACCAGGCAGACCAAGGTCAGGACGAACAATTCCGGCAGCAGCGGCATGAAATCAGGGGCGACGAAGTTCATGGGGTTTCCCTATTCTCCGATTCTTCTCAGCGACGGCGGCCGTTACAGCTTGGTCACGATGATGTGCTGCAACAGGTTGTCCACCGTGGCGTGCATCACCGAGGTCAGCGGATCGGGCCAGACTCCGAGCCCCAACACCGCCGCCGCCAGCAGGCTCAGCATGATGATTTCGCGGGTGTTGACATCCTGCAATTCAGCGACGCGCGGGTTGCCGATCTCCCCGAACACGACCCGCTTGATCAGCCACAGGGTATAGGCGGCCCCCAACATCAGGGTGGTGGCGGCCAGGAAGGCGATCCAGAAACTGGCCTTGAAGCTGCTCAGGATAACCATGAATTCGCTGACGAAGCCGGACGTGCCGGGCAACCCGGCGTTGGCCATGCAAAACAACACCATGAACGCGGCGAACACCGGCATGGTGTTGACCACCCCGCCGTAATCCTTGATCTGCCGGGAATGCATCCGGTCGTAGAGCACGCCCACGCAGAGGAACAGCGCCCCGGAGATGAAGCCGTGCGACACCATCTGCACCATGCCGCCCTGGATGCCCATGGCCGCGCCGCTCAGACTGCCGGTTTGCCGATAGATGCTGAAGGCGATGAAGAAACCCAGGGTCACGAAGCCCATGTGGGCGATCGACGAGTAGGCGATCAGCTTCTTCATGTCCTGCTGGATCAGGGCGACCAAGCTGATGTAGACCACCGCGATTAACGACAGGGTGATGATGAGCCAGTCCAGCGTCCCAGCGGCGTCCGGCGTGATCGGCAGGGCGAACCGCAGGAACCCGTAGCCGCCGATTTTCAGGGTGATCGCCGCCAGGATGACCGAGCCGCCGGTTGGGGCCTCGACGTGGGCGTCCGGCAGCCAGGTATGGACCGGCCACATCGGCACCTTGACCGAGAAACCCAGCAGGAAGGCGAAGAAGATCAACACCTGCTCGGTCAGGCTCAGGGGCAAGACATGGAAATCCA
>JAWOHQ010000251.1:0-2540 GCA_046485105.1 Candidatus Competibacteraceae bacterium
TTGACCGGGATCCCCAGCCCGGCCCAGACGTTGTTGTAGTTGATCCCCGCCGCCATCACGTACACCAAGACTTCGTCGTCGGCGAGCGGCGGCACCTCCACCACTTCCTGTTGGAAGGCTTGCATCGGCGTCCCAAAGCGTTCCGGGCGGATCAGCCAGGCGTGCATTTTCGCGGGAATCACGCCCAGCGGCGGTTGCTCGCCAATCGCGTATAATTCTTTGGCCATCTTCTTCTTCCTCTCTGTGGGGGGGTTTGGGGATTAGCAATTAGGGGTTTGGGATGACTCGGGCGCGCAGATCTTCGTAGGCGGCGATCGGCGAACGGCGCGGCGCGTGGACCAAGTCGGCGAATAGCGCTTCCTCGCCGCCCAGTTGATTGATGCCATACCGTCCGAACTCCTCGCGCAGGTGTTTGATCAGCCATTCGGCCTGACAACGCTGGCGCCGCGCGGTGAATTGCCCTCGTTCCAACAACCAGGTTCGGTGGCTGTCCAGCGCGTCGGCCAGCGCTTCGATGCCACTGCCGAGCGCGGCGCTGGCGGACAGCGCCGGGGCCTGCCAGCCATCCGCATCCGTCCGCCGTCCCAGGGTGGTTTTCAATTCCGACAGGGTCTTGCGCGCCGCCATGCCGATGTCTTCCTTGTTCACCACAATCACGTGCGGGATTTCCATGATACCTGCTTTGAGGAACTGAATGCTGTCACCGGACGCCGGCTGGGCGACAAAACAGGTGGTGTCGGTCATCTTCGAGACGTCGATCTCCTTCTGGCCGACCCCGACCGTCTCCACCAGCACGATGTCGAACGCCGCAAGCATTGCCAGGCTCATCGGCCAGACTTCGGCGCTCAGGCCGCCGAATTCGCCGCGGCAGGCCAGCGAGCGGATGAACACCTCGCGGTCGGCGCCGCTGGCATGCATCCGCAAGCGGTCGCCCAGCAGCGCGCCGCCGCTGATCGGGCTGGACGGGTCCACCGCCAGGATGGCGACCTTCAGCCCGCGTCGCCGCCAGACCTGAATCAGCGTGGCGGTCAGCGAGGATTTCCCCGCGCCCGGCGGGCCAGTGATGCCGATCAGATGACTACTCGCCTCTAGTTTATCGTCTGGCAGGGCGTCCAGAAACGCCGCGGCGCATTGCCGCGCCGCCGGGCGCCGGTCATCCAGCAAATTCAATGCCTGAGCCAGCGCGATTCGGTCGCGAGCGCTGACCGCGGAGGCCAGCGCCGTGGGGTCGGGAAGCGCCGGGATCATTCCACCGCAACCGGTTGCAGGTCGTGGTCCTTACGGATCAGGTTGAGGATATCCACCATGATCCCGTTCATGTCGATATCCTTAGGCGTGTAAACCGCCGCGATGCCTCGCTCTTTCAACAGCTTGGCATCGCTTTCGGGAATGATGCCGCCGATCACCACCGGTAGATGCTTCAGCCCGACCTGGTCCAACTGGTTGAACACGTCCTCGACCATCTCGACGTGGCTGCCGGACAGCACCGACAGGCCAATCAGATGCACGCCTTCTTCCAGCGCGGCCTTGGCGATCTGTTCCGGGGTCAGGCGGATGCCTTCGTAGACGATCTCAAAGCCGACATCGCGCCCCTTGACGGCGATCTGCTCCGCGCCGTTGCTATGCCCGTCCAGTCCGGGTTTGCCGATCAGCAGGCGCAGCGGCCGGCCCATGGCCTCGCCGGTCTTCGTGACCTCGGTGCGAATCGCCACCGCCTTGGCGCCCCGGCTGTCGTCGTTGGCCGGAATGTCGATGCCGGTCGGGGCGCGGTATTCGCCGAAGATGTCGCGCAGGGTCTGCGACCATTCACCGGTGGTGACGCCGGCGTGGGCGCACAGAATCGACGCCGGCATGATATTCGCGCCGCCGCGCGCGGTCTCCGCCAAAGTGGCCAGCGCCGCCTTGACCTCGGCGTTATTGCGCTGGGCGCGGAAGGCGTTGAGCCGCTCGATCTGCTCGCGTTCGGCTCGCGGATCGACCTTCATGATGCCGCTATCCACGCCACCGGTCAGCGGCGACTTCTCGGTTTCCCGATAGCAGTTCAGACCGACGATCTTGAGATCACCGCGCTCGATGGCCCGCATCCGCTCGGTGTGGCTGGTCACCAGTTGTCGCTTGACGTAGCCGGACTCGATGGCCTGCACCATCCCCCCCTGCTCCTGCACCCGGGCCATTTCCGCCGTCGCGCCGTCCACCAGTGCCTTGACCTTGGCGGCGATCACCGGCGAGCCGTCGAAAATGTCGCCGTATTCCAGCAGGTCGGTTTCAAAAGCCAATACCTGCTGCATCCGCAGCGCCCATTGCTGATCCCACGGCCGCGGCAACCCGAGCGCCTCGTTCCAGGCGGGCAGTTGCAGGGCGCGGGCGCGGGCTTTTTTGGACAGGGTGATACCCAGCATTTCCAGCACGATGCGCTGCACGTTGTTCTCCGGCTGCGCCTCGGTCAAACCCAGCGAGTTGACCTGCACGCCGTAGCGGAAACGGCGCATGTCCTCGCTCTGCGCGCCGTAGCGTTCCTGGGTCAGATGGTCCCACATCTC
>JAWOHQ010000306.1:0-5821 GCA_046485105.1 Candidatus Competibacteraceae bacterium
CACTTGGGATATTTTTCCAGTTCGTTATCCAGTGGGTTGGGGTCCGGCTGGGTTTTGGGAATGAATTGCAGGGGAGTGCCGTCGTGCTCGCAAATGGCGGCGGCCGTCGAGGCGTTGAAGGTCATCGCGCCCGCAGTCGCGCCCACGGCGGCAACCAGACGGAGAACCTGCCGGCGTTCGGGATACGGAAGATCGTTCATGGTGTGGATACCTTCGGGTGGTGGCATGTGGTTACAACAGGTCTTTGATCGCCCGTTCGAAGACCTCGGGGGTGGATTCGCCGATGATCCGGGCGCGGACGATGCCCTTGCGGTCCACGATATAGGTCATCGGCAGCCCCATGACCTGATAGCGGCGCATGACCTCGCCTTCACGGTCGAGCAGCACCTCGTAGGAAATACCGATTTGCTCGATAAATTTCCGGGCTGTATCGGGCGGTTGCATCACATTGACGGCGAGAATGGAGAGGCCCTGGTCGCGGCGCCGCTGATAAACCGGTTCTAGCGCAGTCATTTCGCCTCGACAGTACGGGCACCAATCGGCCCAGAAGCGGATGGCGACCACTTGGCCGCGATACTGCTCGGGAAAGGAAGCGCTGGGGCCGTCCAGCCGCTCCAACGCGAACGCGGGCGCGGGCTTGCCGGATTTGATGGCGAGCGGTTGCGGCTCGCACCCGGCGAGGGCGAGGGCGAGGGCGAGGAGCAGAACCAGGAGCAGGGAATGGCGGCTCATGGGGCGATAAGATAACCGATATGGGTTCGTATTGACGCGCCGACGGCATGGATAAGAACTTGTTGGCGGTCGTCGGGCTCTCAGCGACCCGTTCCCATCAGCCCAGCAAAATTAACCGGGACCGCCAGATCAAGCCGGTCGCCAGCGCGTAGAACAGCCCGAAACCGGCCAGCGCCAGCCAGGCGAGTCGGCGGACTTCGCCGGGGATGATCTCCCGCAGGCTGGGAATGCGGTGGAACGCGGCGATGACTCCAGCGCTCAAGCCGGCGGCGGTGGCGGCGAACAGCGGCGGGTAGAGCGCGTAGCCCACGTAGTCATGACCGGCTTTCAGCAGGCAAAACGGGCAATGGTGGTGGGGATGCTCGTACACGTAGAGCGACAGGAAGGCGATGATGGCGGCGATGGCGACGCCGAAGCCCAGCAGACAGTTGACGGCGAATAGCGGAGCGACCATTTTCCCTGGCGCTCTGGGAGAGGCGTTGGAAGTGGAACGCAACAGCCACCCGCCGCTGGCCAAAATGACCCCGGCCATCGCGTAAAAAAATACCAGAGCCGGTCGCGCGGGCCAGCTTGCCAGTTCCGCCGCCACGCCCCGGCCGTCGCCGCCGAACAGCGAACCACAGCAGGAGGTGATCACCTCCGGTTCCAGACCCAGGAAGTAGCGGGTTTGCAAGACCAGTTCCAGCACGGCGAACGGCGCGATGGCCAGCAACAGCCCGTATTTCACCCGCACCAGCGGATAGTCGTAACCTCGGTTATCCACCCGGTTCAGCAGCAGCCACAGCGCCGCCAGAAAGAATAGCGCGATCTTCAGCAACAGGGTCGGGAAGCCGAAGGCGTTGACGTTCAACACGCCCGTGGCGCACATCGCCCCGACGAATTGACCGGACAACGCTTCGGCGTTGTGGACGAACAGCAGCAGGGACAGCAGTTCCGCTCCCAACGCGAAGCCGAGCAGGGTGGAAATCAGATAGGTGCTTCGTTCCAGCCGCAATTGCAGTTCGCTGCCGCTGTCGAGGTTCCAACCGCGCAGGATCTTCCAGGCGAAACCGCCGGCCAGCAGCACCGTGCCGGTGACGCTGAGGGCGATGAGTTGCAGCGCGATGATCGTGGGCGTGATCAGCATCGTCGGTCGCCGGCGATTTGCCCGTCGTGCAAGGTGATGACCCGATCGACCCGGGTCGCTTCGAACACCAGTGGATCGTGGCTGCTGATCAACACGGTCCGTCCTTGCGCGGCCAGTTCGCCGAGCAGTTGCAACACTTCCCGCGCCAGGGCGCTGTCGAGATGGGCGGTCGGTTCGTCGGCGATCACCACCGCTGGATCGTTGATCAGCGCGCGGGCGAGCGCGGCGCGTTGCGCCTCGCCGCCGGACAGCCATTCAACCCGACTGGCGGCCTTCGCCCCCAAGCCGAAGCGGTCCAATAACGCGCGCGCGGCGGCGGTCAATTCGCGGTGGGGCCGGCCCAGCGGATAGGCCGGCAGCATTACGTTGTCCAGCACGGTCAAGCCCCGAATTAAATTGAACTGCTGAAACAGGAAACCGAAGGTGTGCCTGCGCGCTTCGGTCAGAAAGCGCTCCGGCAGATTGGACAGCAGGCGGCCATTGAGGGTGATCCGGCCGGAGGTCGGCCGCGCCAGCCCGCCGATCAAGGCGAGCAGGGTGGTCTTGCCGGAACCGCTCGGTCCCTTGAAGACGGTGATCCCACCTCGTTCCAGAGACAGGGTGATCTCGCGCAGCGCGGGACATGCGTTGGGTCGGCCCTGATTGAAGATCTTGCTGACGGCGTGCAATTCGATCATCCGCGCATCGCCGCGTCGGGATCGGCGATCGCTGCCCGCCAGCCGGGAATCAGCGTCGCGACGATATAGGGCAGCACGGTGACCGCCAGCAGCACCAGAAGTTGGGTCCCGTCCAGCGCCGGAGTCAGCCGAAAGTCGGGGTACAACACCGACCAGCCCTTCAACACGGGCGCGAACAGGCGGGCGCCGCCGTGAAACACCTGCCAGTAAGCCAGCGCATAGCCGGCCAGAAAGGCGGTCAGCGAAATCAGCGTCCCCTCCCACAGTTTCATGTGCAGGATGTCCCCGGTTTCCCAACCGATGGCCTTGAGAATTCCGATTTCGCGTTTTTCCTCGGCGCTCAGGCCGGCGGCCTTGTCCCAGGCCAGGATCAGGAACGCCAGCAGCAGCGTCCCCAGCACCACGAACAGCAACCCCTCGCGCCAGTCGAACACGGCGTCGTAGGTGCGCAGGATTTCCGCCCGAAGAATCGGCCGGCTGTCCGGGAAAGCCAGCGCGATTTTTTGCGCCACCGTGCGCGCTTCCCGGGGGTTGCGCACGGTCAGCGCGGCATCCGTGTAAAACCCTGGCGGGAAGGCGAATAGAGCGCGGAAACCGGCCTCGGACAGCAGCATGAGGTCGGCGGCGAGCAGTTCCGAGGCGAGTTCCAGCACCCCGGTCACTCGCAGCGGCAGCGGCTGGCCGTCGGCGGCGCGCAGGCCCAGAATGTCGCCGACTTCAAGCCCACGAACTCGCGCCAGCCCCGCGCCGATCAGGATGGCGTCCGCCGCCAGGTCCCGCTCCGGGGCGACCATCAGGGTGTAGTTGGCCTTGACGACCGGATCGTAGTAATAACCCCACAGGCGACCCTGAACCGAACCCACCCCACGAATTTGCCCCAAAGGCTCCAGCCAGACTGCGGGCAAGAGATCGTGCCGCCCGGCCAGCAGGCGTTGCACGATCACCTCCGGCGCGTCTTGCAGCAATACCGCCGCCTCTCGCCGTAAACCCTGGCCGAGCAGCAGCGTCGAGGCGAACAGGAACACCAGCAGCGTGTAAACCAGCCACAGACCGAGATTGCGGGTCTTGCGCCGGAGCAGGGCGGCGACGGTGTAGTCGATCAGGTATTTCTGTCGTTCGAGGAAGACGCGCATGACGAGGTCGGACCCCCATGCACCAAGGGGGTCGCCATCACTGACCGGGAGAACATGAGGGTGAGAATGATTCGATCGCCTTCAATCCTTCAACGTCGCCAGGAATTCGATAATCCGAGCGCGCTCCTGGGGATCGGGTAAACCCGTGAGGATCTTCGTGGTGCCCGGCAGGAATCCGCCGGGATCGGCGAGATATTCATCCAATTCCTGCTCGGTCCACACGCCCTCCGCCTCGAAGAGCGCGAGGGAGTAGCCGTAACCTTTGGCGCCCGCCTTGGGCGCGCCGACGATACCCCATAGCGTGGGCGCGACCCGCCAGGGGGCGTTTTTTTCCAGACTGTGACAGACCACGCACTGGCCAGCGGGACTATCCCAGCCCGCCGGTTGGGCGGCGTACCGATAATCTTCAGGTGAAGCTGCAAAGGCGGGCTGGGATCTGATCGCCCACAACGAACCGCCAGCCACCCACAGAGCGAGCAGGGTCGAGATCGTCGACCGCATGAGTTTTTTTCGCATGTCGCAATCCTCTTCCTTTGAACTATATTTAACATTATAGCGATCAAACGTGGTGATCTCTTCATGCTTCCACCGGACGCCAGGCCGTTGGATGATTTTTGGAGAACACCAACAAAAAATAAAACTTGAAGTTTTGAGGAGGGTGATCGATGGCGAGGCGATGCGGCGGGTCATCGGGCGTGAGTTGCCTGAGTTGCCAGTGGCGTCAGCACAGCGAATGGCGCGTCCTGAATGAGGAGGAAACCCGGTTTCTTTCCCGCAACCGCAAGAGTCGGGAATATCGCGCGGGCGAGTCGATTTTTGCGATGGGCGAACCCAGTCATGGTCTCTACTGCATGGTTTCGGGCACGGCGGCCATCCGAAAGGGTGATGCCGAGGGCAACACCGCGCTGCTTCGGGTTTTGTATCCGGGCGACACTCTGGGTTATCGAGGGGTGTTGCTGGACGAGAAACGTCGCTACGGCGCTGAGGCGCTGGGGCCGAGCCGGGTGTGTTTTATCGACAAACCGGTCTTCAGGGCGCTGCTCGACCGGAATCCGGCGTTGGGCCAGCAATTCCTCCGGCGCATCGCCAAGGACATGGACGAAGCGCACGATCATCTGGTCCGGAACGCGACCCTGTCCAATCGCGATAAATTCGTCCACCTGCTCCATGCCCTGATGAACCGCGGGGGGTCCACCGCCACCGATGGCAGCCGGTTCATGGAATTGCCGTTGTCGCGGCGCGATTTGGCGTCGATGATCGGCACCCGCCACGAAACCCTGTCCCGGATCATCGGCCGACTGGAGGAAGACGGCGTGGCCCGCTTTTCCGGCCGCACCGTTCACGTCCGGAAACCGCACTCGCTGCTCCAGGAGCTGCAACGACCGGCGCTGTTGGATTGAGAAGCCTGGGTTGAATTTCGTCTGACAAAAAAATTCATAATTTTTTGACAATCATCAAACCACGCTCTCCAGGATCCCACTAAATTCCCTGAACATTACTCCGGTAAGAAAAGGGGCGTGTTCATGGAATCGGTCAGCGATCACGATCTCGAGGCCCGCATGGTCCGGGACCTCGACAGTTATCAGGGGGCGCTCGGCGGACTTACCCGCCGCCAGTTCCTCACTTATTGCACCGGGGTCGCCGCCACCCTGGGCCTGTCGTCGATGATGGGCCTGCGCATCGCGGCGGCCGCCACCGCGCCCGCGCGACCGCCGGTGATCTGGCTGTCGGCTCAGGAATGCACCGGCTGCACCGAGTCGCTGCTGCGCGCCTATCACCCGACCCTCGAAACCCTGATCCTCGACATGATCTCGCTCGACTACCACGAGACGTTGAACGCGGGCGCGGGGCATCAGGCCGAGGCGTACAAGCATAAGTCCATGGAGGCCAACCGGGGCAAGTACGTGCTGGTGGTGGATGGTTCCATTCCCACCAAGGATGGCGGCATCTACTGCATGGTGGCCGGCCGGCCGATCATCGACGTGGTGCGGGAGGCCGCGGAAGGGGCGGCGGCGATCATCGGCATCGGCTCGTGCGCCTCCTGGGGCGGCATTCCCGCCAGCGACCCCAATCCGACGCAGGCGCAGTCCGTGCAATCGGTGTTGCCCGGCAAGACCGTGGTCAATATTCCCGGCTGTCCGCCCAATCCCTAC
>JAWOHQ010000348.1:0-3849 GCA_046485105.1 Candidatus Competibacteraceae bacterium
CAGCGTCGCCATGACCGGCGAGATCACCCTGCGCGGCGAAGTGCTGCCGATTGGCGGGCTCAAGGAGAAACTACTGGCGGCGCACCGGGGTGGACTGTCGACGGTGGTGATTCCGGAGGAGAACCGCAAGGATCTGACCGAAATTCCGGAAAATATTCTGGCCAAACTGGAAGTGCGGCCGGTGCGCTGGATCGACCAGGTCTTCGATATCGCGCTGCAAGCGTTGCCTGTCCCCAAATCCCGGGATGGCGTGGAAGCAGATAAAGCGGCGACCGCGGCGGAGCCCGCCGCTAAAACGGGTGGCCTGGAAAACGTGCGAGCGCATTGAATGACGCGCCAAGAGTTCGTTGACACTGCTTTAAACGCCCTGTTATAAGGGAAAAGCGACTATCTTTATTCCAGGGCGGGATCAATGCACGCCACGCCGGGCGGCGTCCAAGCCCAATAACGTAAAACTTGCATAGGAAAGGGCTCTCATGAACAAAACCGAACTGGTCGATGCCGTTGCGCAGACCACCGACCTCTCCAAAGTAGCTGCCGGTAAAGCCGTGACCGCGGTGCTGGATGCGATTCAAGGCGCGCTCGGGAAAGGCGAAACCGTAATTTTAACGGGTTTTGGAACATTCGCGGTCCGGGAGCGCCCCGCCCGGACCGGCCATAACCCCAAGACGGGTCAATCCATGGAAATCAAGGCCAGCAAGTCGCCAGTGTTCAAGGCTGGTAAAACCCTCAAGGATGCAGTAAAATAAAATCCTTTTTTAGGGTGCTTAGCTCAGTTGGGAGAGCATCGCCCTTACAAGGCGAGGGTCGCGGGTTCGAATCCCTCAGCACCCACCACGGTTCGGATACCGGAGCGGTAGTTCAGATGGTTAGAATACCGGCCTGTCACGCCGGGGGTCGCGGGTTCGAGCCCCGTCCGCTCCGCCAGTCTCCATTCTTTGCCAGTTTGTCCTTGATCGTTTGACCGGGGTTCCAGCCGGTTCCCACATCCGGAGCGGTAGTTCAGATGGTTAGAATACCGGCCTGTCACGCCGGGGGTCGCGGGTTCGAGCCCCGTCCGCTCCGCCAATCTCCAGGGGTGTCGTCAAGACACCCTTTTTTTGTGACCGGTGACTGATTATCTCGACCTGTTGCCGGTTATTTTGACCTAAAACCGGGTATTTACCATGCTACAGTTCATCCGTGAGCGCGCCCGAGGCTGGGTTGCCTACACTATTGTTGGACTACTCACCGTCCCGTTCGCCCTGTGGGGTATTCACTCCTACTTCGAGGGCGGTGCGCCCAACGATGTCGCTGAGGTGGGCAACGTCAAGATTTCCCTGCAAGAATTTCAGAGAGCCTACCAGAACCAACGCCAGCGCCTGCAGGCGATGATGGGTGAAGATCTGGATCCGGCGCTCCTGGAGGGCGTGCGCCTGAAGCAGGACGTGCTACGGCAGTTGATCGACGAACGAGTGCTGAACCGCGCGGCTCGCGAACAGGGTTTCCGGATCGGCGACCGGCAGTTGTTCGATGCCGTGCAAGCGTTGCCGGTTTTCCAACAGAGCGGTGGATTCGATCATGCGTTGTACGAAAGGCTCTTACGTAACCAGGGCATGACCCCGGTTATGTTTGAGGAAGGCCTGCGGCAGTCGCTGGCGACCGAGCAATTACGCACTGGGGTGGTGGTTTCGGCGTTGTTTACGCCGGTGGAACAGGACCAGCTGATTGCTTTACTCCGGCAGCAACGGGAACTGCACTACACGGTGTTGCCCCTGGAAAAATATCGGAGCGAGGTCCAAGTAAACGACGCGGCGATCCAGGATTATTTCGAGAAAAACCGGGAACGCTTCGTGAGTCCTGAGCGGGTCCAAGTGCAATTCATCGAACTGAAGCTGGCGCGAATCGCCGAGGAGGTTACGGTCGGCGAGGATGAGTTGAAAGCCGCCTACCAGGAACAGGCGGCCCGGTACGGTCGGCCCGAGGAGCGTTCAGCATCGCACATTCTGGTCCAACTGCCGCCGAACGCCAGCGAAGTCGAGGTGGAAACCTCTCGCGCCCGAGCGCAACGGATTGCGGATGCTATTCGCGCCGGCGAACAGAGCTTCGAGCAGGCCCTGCGGGACGCGCAAGCCGACCCCGCAGGGGGCGTGGAGGGTGGAGAACTGGGAGTGATCGGTCAGGGGTTGTTCGAAAGCCCGGCATTCGAAATCGCCCTGTATGCCCTTTCAGAACCGGGGGCGGTCAGCGAGCCGGTGCGGATGCCGTCGGGATTTCACATTATCCGGCTGGACCAGATGACGCCCGCGCAGGTCCAGCCTTTCGAGGAGGTGCGCGAGACCGTGGCCGCGGAACTGCGCCAGCAGCAGGCCGAAAATCGCTTCTACGACGTCATTCAGACCCTCGCCAACCTCAGTTTCGAACACCCGGATACCTTGGAGCCAGCCGCGCGGGCGTTGGACTTGAAGATTCAGGACAGTGACTGGTTTGATCGCGCGGGTGGCGAAGGACTTTTTGCCGATCCCAAGGTCCTCGCCAGCGTGTTTGGCGATGAGGTCTTGCAGCGCGGCGTCAACAGCGAACCGGTCGAGTTGGAGCCGGGCCATGTGGTCGTGCTGCGCGTGCGGGAGCATCAGCCCGCCGCGCCCCGCGCCTTGGAAGAAGCCCGCGAGGATATCGTTGAGACCTTGCGCGAGCAGCAGGCGCGCGAAGCTCTGATCCGGGATATCGAGGCCGTGCGGACGCGGGTCGCCCAAGGCGAGCACCCGCAAACCCTGGCGGCTGAGTTTGGTGGAGAATTCAAGAACGCCGGCCTGGTGGGCCGGGATGCGCCGGGAGTGGACCGCGCCGTGCTGGACGCGGCGTTCCGTCTCCCGCAACCAAAGGCCGGGCAACTGGCGCTCGGCGCGGTGACCTTGGCGAATGGCGATCAAGCCGTGCTGGGCGTGACCGGGGTGGTTCCCGGCCAGCCGGATGCCTTCTCCATGGAGGAGCGCCAAGCGCTGGCGCAACAACTGGCCAGACAGATGGGGGCGGAGCAATTCGACGGTCTGCTGGCCAGCCTGCGGCTTAATACCAAGATCGTCACGTACCCGGATCGGCTGTAAATGCTCCTGGCGGAACGATCCGACTCGTGAAAAGCGTGGCCGGAATCGCTCCGCCGTCGTTATTCCATCGCGCCCAGCGCGACGGTGTTGAAGCCGCCGTCGACGTAAAGGATTTCGCCGGTGATGCCGGCGGCCAAGTCGGAGCACAGGAACGCTGCGGCGTTGCCCACGTCCTCGATGGTGACGCAACGTCGCAGGGGGGCGGTGTGCTCGAAGGCATCCAGCATCTTGCGGAAGTTCTTGATGCCGGACGCCGCCAGGGTGCGGATCGGTCCGGCGGAAATAGCGTTGACCCGAATCCCTTCCGGACCCAGCGCCTGCGCCAGATAGCGGACGTTCGCGTCCAGACTGGCCTTGGCCAGGCCCATGACGTTGTAGTTGGGCACCGCTCGCACGCCCCCCAGATAGGTCATGGCGATTAGCGCGCCCCGACGGCCCTTCATCAAGGGCCGTGCGCCCTTGGCCAGGGCCGCGAAGCTGTAGGAACTGATGTCGTGGGCAATGCGGAAATTCTCGCGATCGACGCTTTCCAGAAAATCACCCTCCAGCGCCTCGCGCGGCGCATAGGCTAAGGAATGGACCACAATGTCCAATCCATCCCAAGCGGTTTGCAGCGCCTCGAATACGGCGGCGATTTCGGCGTCGCTTTCCACTTCGCAAGGCAGGACGATGGAACTGCCCAGCTCGGCCGCCATCTTCTCGGCGCGAGGCCGCAGTTTGTCGTTTTGATAGGTGAAGGCGAGTTCGGCGCCCTCCCGGTGCA
>JAWOHQ010000386.1:0-4315 GCA_046485105.1 Candidatus Competibacteraceae bacterium
GTGACGGTCCGCTCGCCCAGCGCCTCCAAATCCATGACCGCGCGCAGCGCCCGGCCGATCAGCCGCTGAATTTCCATGGTCCGCCCGTCTTGCCGGCCCCGGCTGGCCTCGCGCTGCATCCGGGTATGGGTGGCGCGCGGCAGCATCCCGTATTCCGCCGTGACCCAGCCCCGGCCCTTGCCTTTCAGGAACGGCGGGACCCGTTCCTCAATGCTGGCGGTGCAAATCACCTGGGTATCCCCGAACTCCACCAGCACCGAACCTTCGGCGTGTTTGGTGAAGGTTCGGGTGAGGCGAATCGGGCGCAGTTCGGCGGCGGCGCGGGCACTGGGACGCATGGGCGGGTTCCTGGGTTCGGAGAATATACAAGGGGCGGCACTATAACAGAACCGCCCAGCAGGGGTGGATGGGCGCTGGCCGGGTCGGAGCCGCGCGAAAAATACCACGCCGACCCCGCGCGAATGTCGCGAAGACCGCCTAAGATAAAAAAACCACTGAAGACTCAAAGAACGAGGATAGCCCATGTTACGCAGCATGACCGCCTTCGCGCGGCGCGAACAACCCAGCACCTGGGGCAACATCACTTGGGAATTGCGATCGGTGAACCACCGCTATCTGGAAGCCACCCTGCGCCTGCCAGAAGCGCTGCGCGGCCTGGAGCCGCTGGCGCGCGAGCGGGTCGGCGCCGTGCTGAGCCGGGGCAAGGTCGAAGGTTCGCTCAAACTGCAAACCGCCGGCGCGGCGCAGACCGCCATCACCCTGAATCTGCCCTTGGTCGAACGCTTGCTGGAAGTCGCGGCCGAGTTGGAGCACATGATCGGACCGGGCACGGGACTGCGGTTGGCGGATGTGCTGCGCTGGCCCGGCGTGGTCAACGAGGTGGAACCGGATCTGGACGAGATCAGGCAGGCCATTCTCAACAGCCTGGATTCGGCGCTGGCGGAATTAATCGCCACTCGGGAGCGGGAAGGCGAACGCACCGGGGAATTGCTGCGGCAACGCTGCGCGGCGCTCCGGACCCAGGTCGCGCGGGTGCGGGCGCGTCGGCCCGAGGTGTTGGTCCGCTGGCGCGAGAAGCTGCTGGCCCGGCTGGCGGAGATTCCGGCCGACGCCGATCCCCATCGTTTGGAACAGGAGTTGGTGCTGATCGCTCAGCGCCTGGATGTGGACGAGGAACTCGACCGCCTGGACACCCATCTCGATGAAATCGAGGCGGTGTTGGATCGCCCCGAACCGGTCGGCCGGCGGCTCGATTTCCTGATGCAGGAGCTCAACCGTGAAGCCAACACCTTGTCCTCGAAATCCGCCGACGCCGACACCACCCGCGCCTCCGTCGAGATCAAGGTGCTGATCGAACAGATGCGCGAGCAGATTCAAAATCTGGAGTAGGGTTTCACTCTAACGCTTTCAATCTGCTGGGTGATTTCCTGGAAAAATTTTATCAATGGCGCAGGGCGGATCCGCGGAGCGCCTCCACCCGAGCGGCCTACCGCTGGTGGATGCGGCGCGGAGCTCCTTATCCACCCTGCATCAATCCATCAATCCATCAATTCAGTCCGGTTGGAGCACTAGAACTGTTCCACGGTCAGCGCCATGATCGAGACGCCGCCGTTCTGGATCGAGCGCAACAAAGCGCCGGCCTTGGGTAGCAGATGTTCGGCGTAAAAGCGGGTGGTGACCAGCTTGGCTTCGTGGAACACCGAATCCTCGCCGGTCACCAGTTTGTTCTGAGCCACCCCCGCCGCGCGGGCCATCTGCCAGCCGCCGCACACGGCGCCGGCCAGCATCAGGTAATCGACCGATACGGCCATGACCGCGTTGGCGTCGCGGCACGCCAGAATCCACTCGGTCGCCTCGGCCAGCGCCCTGACGCCTTCGCGCAGCGCGTCGCGGATGGTCGCCATATCATCGCCGGGTAACTGACCCAGATCTTCGGCGGTCGTCTCGATGTCGGCGACGAGCGCCCGCATGGCGGCGCCGCGATCCATGCTCAGCTTGCGGCCGGCCAGATCGGCGGCCTGAATGCCGGTGGTGCCTTCGTAAATGGTGGTGATGCGGGAATCGCGCAGGTGCTGGCAGGCGCCGGTCTCCTCGACGAAACCCATGCCGCCATGCACTTGGACGCCCAGCGAAGCGATCTCGATACTGATCTCGGTCGACCAGCCCTTGACCACGGGAATCAGCAGGTCCACCCGGGCCTGGTGGGTCTGGCGCGCTGCGGGATCGGGATGATGGCGCGCTAGGTCCATGTGCATGGCGACCACGTAGGCCAGCGCCCGCATCGCCTCGTTCTGGGCCTTCATGGTCATCAACATCCGCCGCACGTCGGGATGGTGGATGATGGTGACCCGATCGCCGCTCTTGACCCCGACCGGCCGACCCTGGACCCGATCCTTGGCGTATTCGCGGGCGGCCTGATAGGCGCGCTCGCCGATCGCCAGCCCTTGCAGGCCGACCTTGAAGCGGGCTTCGTTCATCATGATGAACATGTAGGCCAAGCCCTTGTTCTCCTCGCCGACCCGATAGCCGATGGCGCCGTCCCGGTCGCCGAAGGCCATCACGCAGGTCGGGCTGGCGTGGATGCCCAGCTTGTGCTCGATGGACACGGCATGCACGTCGTTGCGCGCGCCCAGCGACCCGTCCGGGTTGACCAGGAACTTGGGAACGATGAACAAGGAGATGCCCTTGACCCCTTCCGGGGCGTCCGGGGTGCGGGCGAGCACCAAATGAATGGTGTTCTCGGTCATGTTGTGCTCGCCCCAAGTGATGAAGATCTTCTGGCCGAAAATCCGGTAGTGATCGCCTTCTGGAACGGCGCGGGTGCGCACGGCGGACAGGTCGGAACCGGCCGGCGACTCGGTCAGGTTCATGGTGCCGGTCCATGCGCCGCTGACCATTTTCGGCAGGAACAGCGCCTGCTGCTCGGCCGAGCCGGCCTGGCGGATCGCCTCGATGGCGCCGGCGTTCAGCATCGGGCACAGCGCGAAGGACATGTTGGCGGAATTCCACATTTCTTGAGTGGCGGTGTTCAGCAATTCCGGCAAGCCCTGACCGCCGTGTTCGAGCGGACAGCCGATACCGTTCCAGCCGCCTTCGATGAATTTTTGATAAGCCTCGGTGAAGCCATCGGCGGGGATGACGCCCTCGGGGCCGATGCGAGCGCCTTGGAGATCGCCCGATTTGTTGAGCGGGGCCAGGACTTCGGCGGCCAGCTTGGCGGCTTCCTCCAGCCTGATGGCGCTCCACGCGCCGTATACGAGCGAGGTATATGGCGCTGTCTTCGAGAACTCGTCGATCGGCATGGCGCTCGTCACCGGCGACGGCACGATCGTCGCCGAGAACCCGGCGTTCGCCGAACTGGCTCGTCGCGAGCGTCGGTTCGACCGGTCGACGAGCCTGTGGGACGTCGTGCACCCCGACGACCACACCGTGTGTCGGGAGCGCCTGGCGTCCCTCAGCGGGCCGGGCGAGCGGTTCAGCTGGCAGGTTCGGGTCCGCCGGACGACCCGGTCCGCCTTCTGGCAGCTCGACGTGTCGGTGATCGGGCTCGGGGAGGGTGAGTCGCTGCTCCTGGTCAACGCCCGGGACATCACCCTGCAGAAGAAGACCGAGCAACGGCTCAAGTCGGCGAAGGAAGCGGCCGAACGGGCCACGCGGACCAAGTCGGCGTTTCTTGCCAACATGAGCCACGAGATCCGGACGCCGATCCAGACGATCACGGGTATCACCGAGCTCCTCCTGGACACCGAACTGGACGAGGAGCAGCGGGAGTACGCAAGTCAGGTGAGGCTGTCGGCCGACGTCCTGTTGTACCTGATCAACGACATCCTCGACTTCTCGAAGATAGAGGCGGGCAAGCTCGCGCTCGAGGTCATCGACTACGACTTGTCCGAGGTGGTGCAGGAAGCGGTGAACATGGTTACCCTCGAGGCGGACCGGAAAGGCCTGGAGACGGTGGTCCATCTCGGCCGCGGGCTGCCTCGCCGGGTCATGGGCGACCCCGGTCGCCTGCGTCAGATCATCGTGAACCTGATCAACAACGCCGTGAAGTTCACCGCCGAAGGACAGATCCGGGTCTCGGTGTTCGTGGCGGGCGAGGAGCAGGGTCGGACGCGGGTCAGGTGTGAAGTGACCGACACCGGGATCGGGATCCCTTCGGAGAAGGTCGCCGTTCTCTTCCAGTCGTTCAGCCAGGTGGACTCATCGACGACCCGGCGTTTCGGCGGGACCGGTCTCGGATTGTCGATCTCGCGGAGCCTGGTCGAGATGATGGCCGGGACCATCGGGGTGACCAGCGAGGTCGGAGCGGGGTCGA
>JAWOHQ010000388.1:0-4177 GCA_046485105.1 Candidatus Competibacteraceae bacterium
CCTCGCGGATCAGGTACTGGAACTCGCTGGCGATGGTCCGGTTCAATCGGTCCAGGAGCACGTAGGTTTCCAGCGGTTCCTGGGTAAATCGCCCGAGCCAGTCTTGCGGCACGGCGTGCGGCCCGGGGTAAGCCGGTTGTTGGAAGGGTACGAGATCGATCTGCTCTTCCGGCCGATACGAGAACGGATAGCGGACCGCGTAGTCCTCAACGATGAAATCGAACGGAGCTTCATCGTAGTGTTGAATGGTGACCTCACTGCTGATCGCGAGTCGATCCGCGGGTTCCAGAAACCGCACCACGGCCACCGAGTTGTCGAACACATCCCGATGCCAGCGGACTCGGTGGGCAGGCGTAATGTTGAGCTTGGAGGACTCGATGCGCACGTCGTGCCCCTCACGGGGTCGGATCAGCAGGCGATGAGGTTGCAACGTTACCGGGCCGGAAAACTGATAGGTGGTGAGATGATAGATTCGCAAGCGTCGCATGGCATGCGCCCTCTAACTTTGTCAGTAAGATTCAGCTTAACACCATCCAGAGCGACCCGCATCGCGGGGTTTCGCGTCGCGTCAGTGATAACTGAGTAGGTAATTTCCGAGCGCCGGACTATAGTTTTATCACTCCGCGAACAATCACAATTCATCTTTACAGGACCCGTCCATGATCATCGACAAGTACAGCGATCCGGATCCCCAGGAAACTCAGGAGTGGCTCGAAGCCCTCAATGCCATTCTCGAAGCCGAAGGACTGCAACGCGCCCATCACCTGCTAGGCGAATTGCAAGACAAGGCCCGCGCCGCTGGCGTCCACATGCCCTACAGTGCCAATACCCCGTACTTCAACACCATCCCGCCCGAGCAGGAGGAATACACACCCGGCGACCCCGGCATGGAATGGCGCATCCGCTCGCTGATCCGGTGGAACGCCCTGGCGATGGTCGTCAAGGCCAACCGGATCAGTTCAGAATTGGGCGGCCATATCGCCAGCTTCGCCTCCAGCGCAACCTTGTACGATGTCGGCTTCAACCATTTTTGGCACGCACCCAGCGAGCAGCACGGCGGCGACCTGGTGTTCATCCAGGGTCACTCCGCGCCCGGCGTCTACGCCCGCGCCTATTTGGAAGGGCGACTGAACGAGCAACAGTTGGACAACTTCCGCCAGGAAGTGGACGGCAACGGCCTCAGTTCCTATCCGCACCCGTGGCTGATGCCCGATTTTTGGCAGTTCCCCACGGTGTCGATGGGCCTGGGTCCCATCCAGGCCATCTACCAGGCGCGGTTCATGAAGTACCTGCATAACCGCGGCATGGTCAACACCGAGGGCCGCAAGGTGTGGTGCTTCTGCGGCGACGGCGAAATGGACGAACCGGAATCGTTGGGCGCCATCGCCCTGGCGGCCCGTGAAAATCTGGATAACCTGATCTTCGTGATCAACTGCAACCTGCAACGCCTCGACGGCCCGGTGCGCGGCAATAGCAAGATCATCCAGGAGCTGGAAGGCGACTTCCGGGGGACCGGCTGGAACGTGATCAAGGTGATTTGGGGATCTTATTGGGACCCGCTGTTCGCCGCCGACAAGAAGGGCTTGCTGCTGAAGCTCATGGAAGAATGCGTGGACGGCGAGTACCAGAATTTCAAGGCCAAGGGCGGCGCCTACACCCGCGAGCGCTTCTTCGGCAAGTACGAGGAATTGAAACAGATGGTCAGCCACCTGTCCGATGAGGACATCTGGCGGCTGAATCGGGGCGGTCACGATCCGCACAAGATCTATGCCGCCTACGCCGCCGCGGTGAAGCACCAGGGCCAGCCGACGGTCATTCTCGCCAAAACCGTCAAGGGCTACGGCATGGGCGCGGCCGGCGAGGGCAAGAACATTACCCACTCGCAGAAAAAGATGGGCGAACAGTCCCTGCGGGACTTCCGCGACCGCTTCCACATCCCCATCTCCGACGAGCAACTCAATGCCGCGCCGTATTACAAACCGGCTGAGGACAGCGAGGAAATCAAATACTTGCAGGAACGTCGCGCCGCGCTGGGCGGCTATCTGCCGCAGCGCCGCCGCACCGCGCCGCCGCTGCAAGCGCCGCCGCTGACCACCTTCGATGCCCTGCTCCAGGACACCGGCGAACGCGACATGTCCACCACCATGGCGTTCGTCCGCCTCCTGACTCAGGTGGCCCGCGACAAGAGCATCGGCCGCCACGTCGTGCCCATCGTCGCCGATGAGGCCCGCACCTTCGGCATGGAAGGCATGTTCCGCCAGATCGGCATCTATTCGCCGCGCGGCCAGCTTTACGAACCGCAGGACGCCGACCAACTGATGTTCTACAAGGAAGACAAGAAGGGGCAAATCCTGCAGGAGGGCATCAACGAGGCCGGCGCCATGTCATCGTGGATCGCCGCCGGCACCGCCTACAGCAATCACGGCGTCAACATGATCCCCTTCTACATCTACTATTCGATGTTCGGCTTCCAGCGCGTCGGCGATCTGGCCTGGGCGGCCGGGGACATTCAGACTCGCGGGTTTTTGATCGGCGGCACCTCGGGCCGCACCACTCTGGCCGGCGAAGGCTTGCAGCATCAGGACGGCCACAGCCAGATCTTCGCCCAGTTCATCCCCAATTGCGTGTCCTACGATCCCACCTTCGCCTACGAACTGGCGGTGATCATTCAGGACGGCCTGCGGCGGATGTTCCAGGAGCAGGAAAACGTCTTCTATTACATCACCACTCTGAACGAGAACTACCACCATCCGGCCATGCCGGAAGGCGCCCAGGAGGGCATTCTCAAGGGCATGTACCTGTTCCGCCAGGGCGAGGGCGACGGCCCCCGGGTGCAGTTGCTGGGTTGCGGAGCGATTCTGCGCGACGTCATCGCCGCCGCCGACCGGCTGCGCGAGGATTGGGGCGTGGTCGCCGATCTCTGGGCCGCGCCGGGCATCAATCAACTGACCCGCGACGGTCAGGACGCCGCGCGCTGGAATCTGCTGCACCCCACCGAGCCGCCGCGCCGGAGCTACGTCGAGACCCTGTTGGACGAGCATCCCGGCCCGGTGGTCGCCGCCACCGACTACATGCGGCTGTACGCCGAGCAGTTGCGGCCGTTCGTGCCACGCCGTTACCTCGTGCTGGGCACCGACGGTTTCGGCCGCAGCGACACCCGCGTCAAGCTGCGCCGGCATTTCGAGGTCGATCAGTACTACGTCACCGTGGCTGCCCTCAAGGCGCTGGCCGACGAGGGGGTCATACCCGCCACTCAGGTGCGGGACGCCATCGGGAAATACGGCATCGATGCCGACAAACCCAATCCAGTCACCGTCTAAAACCGGCCCAGGGGAGAATTCCGCGTGAGCATCATTAAAGAAATTCACGTGCCGGACATCGGCGATTTCAAAAATGTGGACGTGATCGAGGTTCTGGTCGCGGCGGGCGACACGGTTGAAGTGGAAGCGCCGCTGATCATCCTGGAAACCGACAAGGCGTCCATGGAAGTCCCCTCGCCGCTGGCCGGCGTGATTCGGGAGGTCAAGGTCAAAACCGGCGATCAGGTTTCGCAGGGCGATTCGATCCTGTACCTGGAGGTGAGCGAGAGCGTGACGGGGGCGGAGCACCCGGAGCCCGCCACCGGCGAAATGGCCCCACCCACGGCGGACGACGGTCAAACGCAAGAGGTGCGCGTACCGGATATCGGCGACTTCAAGGACGTGCCGGTCATCGAAATCCTGGTCGCGCCCGGCGATCACGTCGAGATCGACACCCCGCTGATCACCCTGGAAAGCGACAAGGCGTCCATGGAAGTGCCCTCGCCGCTGGCGGGCACGGTCCAGACGGTGGAACTCAAGGTCGGCGATACGGTGTCCGCCGGCGACCTGGTTCTGCTGCTGACCGCCAGCGCGACGGACGCCACCGCCAAGCCGCAGTTGCCTGACACCTTGAGCGCCATCGCCTTGGGGCCGCGCGCGCCCAAGGCGGAAGGCGCACCCAAACCGCCGCCGATGGCCAAGCCTGCGGCGCCCACTGAGGACGCGCCCAGCTTCACCAAGGTCCACGCCAGTCCTTCGATCAGGCGGTTTGCCCGGGAATTGGGCGTCGATCTGACCCGGTTGAGCCAGGGGTCCGGTCCCAAGGGCCGAATTCTCAAGGAAGACGTGCAAGCCTTCGTGAAGGGGGTAATGACCGG
>JAWOHQ010000467.1:0-2616 GCA_046485105.1 Candidatus Competibacteraceae bacterium
CGTCCAGATAGCCGGGATCGTCGTGATAGTGAGCGATCAGCCGCAATTCGGGCAGCCAGCGCCAGCGCCGCAGCTCGGCGGCGACCGCATCGAAGGTCGAGGCGGTCGTGGTGGCCGAGTATTGCGGGTAGAGCGGCAGCACCAGCAATCGGCGGACGCCGGCGGCCCGCAGTTCCGCCAGGGCGGAGGGAATGGACGGGTTACCGTAGCGCATCCCGACCGCCACCCGGATCGGGCCGGGATAGTGTTCCGCCAGGGTTTCCGCCACCGCCGTTGCTTGCCGGCGGCTGATGGCCAGCAGTGGGGAGCCTTCCGGAGTCCAGATGATCTGGTACTTATGCGCCGACCGGGCGGGCCGGACCCGGAGAATGATCCCGTGCAGGATCAGCCACCACGGCAGCCGGGGGATTTCCACCACCCGTGGGTCCCAGAGGAATTCGGCCAGATAACGACGCACCGCGGTGGCCGTGGGCGCGTCCGGGGTGCCGAGATTGGTCAGGAGTACGCCGGCGCAGTCGGGCTGGTCGTGGTTGAAAGCAGGAGGAGCGCTGAGTTTCATTGGAGGTTCGGTTCCGTGAGTCGAAAAAGGCCACTGCCGCACGGTGGATTCAGAGGCTAAGACGATAGGATTAATTTTTGATCGGGAGCCGCGCCCGCCAGGCCGTTGGGGTCTGTCCCGACCAGCGGCGGAACGCCCGGGTGAACGCGCTGGCGTCGTTATAGTCCAGGGCCGCCGCGATCTGACCCATGGACATCCGCGTATCCTCCAGCAATTGGCGGGCGATTTCGTAGCGGACTTCATTCACCAGTCCCTGGAAGGTGGCGCCCTGTTCCTCCAGGCGCCGGTTCAGGGTGCGGCGGGGCAACGCAAAGAGCCGCGCCACCTGTTCCAGAGAACTCTGGCGGGTGAGCAGCAGAGTGCGCAGCGCGCGGCGCAACCGGCTCGCCAGATCGGCGCTGTCCAGATTTTCGAGCGCGGCGATTTGCCGTTCGAGCCACTGGCGCCGGTCGGGATCGGCGCCCGTCACGGGATGGTCGAGCCACTTCGCCGGGAACACCAAAGCGGTTTGCTCCATGTCGAACCGTAATGCTATCTGAAAGAACCGGCGGTAGGGTTCGCTATCGCTGGGCCGGCGGTGGGAGAACCACACTTCAATTGGGCGCCAGGCCGGGCCGCACAGCGCCCGCAGGATGTTGAAGGCGATGGCGATCGCGCCGTCGTAAATTTGGGAGGAGCCTTCGATCCCTGGCTGGTAGATCAAATAGCTCAGCACCGCCACGCCCCGTTCGACTGCCAACGCCGGCACGGCGCCCCGGTCGTGTACGTGCAGGTGCAGGATCAGCCCGCGCAGCGCCGAACCGACATCCGCTGTTTTTTGAACCAGAGCACCAATCATGCCCAGGCAACCTGGCCCCGACCGCTGGCCGATCAACAGTCCGAAATGAGGACATTGCGTCCGCGCCGCGCACTCCTTCAGCAACCGACCCATGGCGGCGAAGGAAATCAGGTGCTCCGGGTCGTCGAACAGTTGCAAATCCAGGCCGACACTGCCGACGATCTCCGCCGGATCGACCCCCAGTTCCCGCAGAATTTGGGGAACCTCGACGAGCGGACCGACCCGCAAATGACCCTCACTGACCGGGCGTTCTTGTTGAGAGCCGACGATCTTCCCATCAATCGGTGATCGGCTTTGGTTGTGGTTGTTCATCCCCTAACCGACGAGAGGCGGCGTGGCGCGTGGCGCAGGCCTGGGTGGCGCACCGAGGCGCAAGATTGGCGCGAAATGACAAGAACCCAAGGTCGGGCGGTGCGATCATTAGCTATTTGAAAATACCTCAATCCAGATCTTATTAAAGATCACAAAGGCCACGATGACCACCGACGCATCACGGGCCGCATTCCTCGGGTAACGGTAGAGGTCCAGTAACCAGTTCAGAGTCATCCAGGCCGCCCCGCCGGGGGCGGCCCGTTGAAATCGAGTGGGTCGAGCAAGCAGAGCAGTTCCCACTACCGAGAAGTCAAAGTCAACCACACGGAGAGCAATATGCACGCACGATCATTCCGGCCCTACCACTTTGCCATCGCGGCGCTGGCCCTGGTGGCCATCGCGTCTGTCCCCGGGGTGCGGGCGGACGACAACGAAGCCAGGGCGCTGTTGAAAGGGATGTCCGACTATCTTGCCGCGCAGCAGGCGATCGCGTTCGACTATGACGCCACCTACGAGGTGGTGACCAACGATGGCCAGAAGCTGGGTCTTGCGAGTTCGGGCACGGTCACGCTGAACCGGCCAAACCGCATCCGGGCGACCCGCACCGGGGGCTTCGTCGATGTGGAGACCGTGTTCGACGGTACCACGTTCACCCTGCTCGGCAGGAACGCCAACGTCTATACGCAGATCGAGGTGCCGGGAACCGTCGACCACTTGATCGACGAGCTGCGTGACACCTACGGCCGGCCACTTCCGGCCGCCGATCTGCTGACCTCGAAGCCTTATGAGGCACTGATGGAAGAGGTCGTCGACGTCAAGGACCTTGGAAGTGGCGTCATCAGGGGAATCGAATGCGACTGGCTGGCCTTTCGTACCAAGGAGGTCGACTGGCAGATCTGGATCGCCC
>JAWOHQ010000472.1:0-3885 GCA_046485105.1 Candidatus Competibacteraceae bacterium
CATGACGCATTTTTACTCTGAACGCTAAAGATCGACCATTGAACGCTAGTGCTTCAACCAAACTGAATGGACGAATGTAGGGTGGATAAGCGTGGCGCATCCACCTTCAGTCTGCTTCGGTGGATGCGGCGCAAGCGCCTTATCCACCCTACCCATCCTGACCTCGTTTGAGGTCGGTTGCAGCACTCGCCACTAGGGGTTCCAGTCCACGAAGTTGGCGAGCAGCCGCAAGCCCGCCTGGGCGCTCTTTTCCGGGTGGAACTGTACGGCGAAAATGTTGTTGCGCGCGAGGGCCGAGGCGAACGCGAAACCGTAGTCGGTGCGGCCCGCCACCAGCGCCTCGTCCGCGGGTTGGAGATAGTAGCTATGCACGAAATAAAACCGGCTGTCCTGAGGAATGCCGCGCCACAACGGATGGCCGCCGGTCTGATGGACCTGGTTCCAGCCCATGTGCGGCACCTTGAGCCGCTCGCCGGTGGCATGATCGCGCAGGTCGCCGAACCAGATGACCCGTCCCGGCAGGACGTTCAGGCAGGCGACGCCGCCGTTTTCCTCGCTGAACTCCAGCAGCGCCTGCGGTCCCAGGCATAGGCCCAGGAACGGCTTACCGAGCGCGGCTTCCCGGACCACCTCCACCAGATCCCAGTGGGCCAGTTCGCTCATGCAGTCGCGGATCGAGCCCTGGCCGGGAAACACCACCCGGTCGGCGCGCAGGATCTCGTGACGGTCGTGGGTGACCCGTACCTGGGCTTGGGGGGCCACATGTTCGAGCGCCTTGGCGACGGAGCGCAGATTGCCCATGCCGTAGTCGATGATCGCGATGTGGTTCATGCGGAGGACTTCGTGGAAGCGCGGAATGCTGGAGGGTGATCTTACAGGCTGCCCTTGGTCGAGGGGACGCCGGTCACGCGCGGATCGAGTTCGACCGCCAACCGCAGGGCGCGACCGAAGGCCTTGAACACGGTCTCGACGATATGATGGGCGTTGCGGCCACGGAAATTATCCACATGCAGGGTCACCAAGGCGTGATTGACGAAGCCCTGAAAGAATTCGCGGAACAGGTCCACATCGAAATCGCCGATCCGGGCGCGGGGGAATTCGACGTGGTATTCCAAGCCGGGTCGTCCGGAGCAGTCGAGCACGACCCGCGACAGCGCCTCGTCCAGCGGCACGTAAGCGTGACCGTAGCGGCGGATGCCGTGCTTGTCGCCCAGCGCCTGGTGGAACGCCTGTCCCAGGGTGATGCCGATGTCCTCGACGGTGTGATGGGCGTCGATGTGCAGGTCGCCTTGCGCTTCGATGTCCAGATCGATCAGCCCGTGACGGGCGATCTGGTCGAGCATGTGATCGAGAAAGGGCAGGCCGCTGGCCAGCCGGGCGTGGCCCGCGCCGTCCAGGTTGACGCGCGCCTGAATCCGGGTTTCCAGTGTGTCGCGCTTGACTGTTGCTATGCGTGCCGACATGAGGAGTTTCGCGGGTCGCAAATCGGTGGATGACAGGTCCGTGGGAACCGGCTGGCCGGCGGTGCAGTCTTGATTATGACCCGCCAGCGGGCTCGCGTGCAAAGTGATTTTGGGATTGGATGGGCGGTCGGCCATGAAAATCTAAATTGCTCCCATCACCTCACTCAGGCGCGTTACGCCCCTCACTTCCAAACCTTCTACCCGACTGCCGCGTCGGGGCTGGTTGGCGCGCGGCACGATGGCCTGCTTGAACCCGTGCTTGGCCGCTTCCCGCAACCGCTCCTCGCCATTGGGCACGGGCCGGATTTCTCCCGCCAGCCCCACTTCGCCGAACACCACGAGATCGGTCGGCAGCGGGCGGTCGCGGAAGCTCGACAGCGCCGCCAGCAGCACCGCCAGATCCGCCGCCGTCTCGTTGATCCGCACTCCCCCCACCGCGTTGACGTAGACATCCTGGTCGTACATGGCTATCCCGCCATGCCGGTGCAGCACCGCCAGCAACATCGCCAGCCGGTTCTGCTCCAGTCCCAGCGTCACCCGGCGTGGGTTGCCACCGTGGCATTCGTCCACCAGCGCCTGAATTTCCACCAGCAGCGGCCGGGTACCCTCGCGGGTGACCATGATCACGCTGCCGGCCACCGGCGTGTCGTGGCGTGACAGGAAAATCGCCGAGGGATTGCTGACCTCTTTCAAGCCGTGCTCGGTCATCGCGAACACGCCCAGTTCGTTCACTGGCCCGTAGCGGTTCTTCACCGCCCGCAACACCCGCAACCGTCCGCTGGGATCACCCTCGAAATACAGTACGGTGTCCACCATGTGCTCCAGCACCCGCGGTCCGGCGATGGCGCCTTCCTTGGTGACGTGCCCGACCAGAAACAGCGCGGTGCCGGTCGCCTTGGCGTAGCGCACCAGTTGCGCCGCGCTTTCGCGCACCTGCGCCACCGAGCCGGGGGCGGATTGCAGTCGCTCGGTGAACACGGTCTGGATCGAGTCGATGACCATGACGCGCGGTTGCTCGACTTCGGCGGTCGCCAAGATTCGTTCGACGTTGATTTCCGGTAACAGTCGCAACTGGTCGCGAGGCAATTGCAGGCGCTGGGCGCGCAGGCTGATCTGTTGGGGCGACTCCTCGCCGCTGACGTACAAGGTCCGGTCGCGCTCGGCCAGAACCGCCTGCACTTGGAGCAGAAGCGTCGACTTGCCGATGCCGGGATCACCGCCGATCAGCGTCACCGAGCCTTGGACCAGCCCGCCGCCCAGCACTCGGTCCAATTCGCCGTTACCGCAGGACTGCCGCAGTTCCGCCGTCGCGTCCACTTCCGCCAGGGCGCGGACTGCTCCCGCCGTCGCGGCGCCGGAATAACCGGTGAATCTCGCCCCGCTCTTCCCCGCCGGCGGCGATGCCGGCGCTTCCTGCAAGGTATTCCAGGCTCCGCAGTCGCCGCACTGGCCGGACCACTTGCTGGCTTGCGCGCCGCATTCGGTGCAAACGTAGAGCGTGCGGGCTTTACTCACGGCGCTGATCCACGAGATTCAGAAATCGTACAAAAACCTCTCTCCCGCAGGCCGAAGCGGGGTCGGAAAATAGATCGGGTTTCCGCCAATCGATGCGATGGCGACCGATCACCGCCTCAACGCCGTGGACCCGCGACGATTTTCTTGTCGTGCAGTTGGGAAATTTCGGCGTCGCTCAGGCCTAGAATATCCATCAGGATCTCATCCGTGTGTTCGCCCAGAATGGAAGCCCGCCGGGGCGGAAGCCGCGCGAAGGCCCCGAATTCCAGCGGACTCCCCGGAACCAGATAATTCCCGATGCCCGGCTGTTCTATCCGATCGAACAGCGGATTTTGGGTCGAACAGTCCGGATCTTCCGCGATCACCTGTTTGAAGCTGCGAAACACCGACCAGGTCACGCCACTTTGATCGAAAGCCTCCGCGAACTCCTCCACCTTCCTGGCTCGGAACCACGGCTCCAGCAGCGCGGTGATTTCGTGACGCGCCTTGAAGCGATCTCCCTCCAAATTCAGATTCAGTCCCAGACGCTGTCCCAGCGCATCCAACTCACTCTGAAGGCCGGTTATCTTGCAGATGCCCTCCCATTGCCGGCGGGTCAAGCCCACCAGCATGACCTTGCGTCCGTCGGCGGTCGCGAATTCGTTGCCGAACGCGCCATACAGCGCGTTGCCGTACTTGGGACGGTCGACCTCGTTGACCATCACCTCGCCGATGATCCCCAGATTGCCCAGCATGGCGAGCGCCACATCCTTGAGCGCGATCTCCACCGACTGTCCCTGCCCGGTCACCCGCCCATGCCGTTCCGCCGCCAGCAAGCCCAAGGCGGCCGTCTGTCCGGTGATGCAATCCCAGGCCGGCAGGACATGACAGACCGGCTCGGTGGAGTCTTCCGGCCCGGTGGCGAACG
>JAWOHQ010000494.1:0-8993 GCA_046485105.1 Candidatus Competibacteraceae bacterium
ACCAAAACGGTCGCGGTCGAGGCCAAGCCGGAGGGGCTGTTGGTGACGTTCGAGGGCGACAACGCGCCCGCAGAGCCGCAGCTTTACGACATGATCCTGCAATCGGTCGGCCGCACGCCCAACGGCAAGAAGATCGGCGCGGAGAACGCCGGGATCACGGTCACCGACCGGGGATTCATTCCAGTGGACAAGCAGATGCGCACCAACGTCCCGCACATTTTCGCCATCGGCGACCTCATCGGCCAGCCGATGCTGGCGCACAAGGCGGTGCATGAAGGCCACGTCGCCGCCGAGGTCGCCGCCGGGCAGAAGAGCTTCTTCGACGCCAAGGTGATTCCCGGCGTGGCCTACACCGACCCGGAAGTAGCTTGGGTGGGCCTGACCGAGGCCGAGGCGAAGGAGCAAGGCGTCAAGGTGGGCGTGGGCAAGTTCCCGTGGGCGGCATCGGGCCGCGCTATTGCCAATAACCGCGACGAGGGCTTCACCAAGCTGATCTTCGACGAGGACACCCACCGGATCGTCGGCGGCGGCATCGTCGGCACTCACGCCGGGGATTTAATCAGCGAGGTGGCCCTGGCCATCGAGATGGGCTGCGACCCGGCGGACATCGGCCTGACCATCCATCCGCATCCCACTCTGGGCGAGTCGGTCGGCATGGCGGCGGAAGTGTTCGAGGGGACGATTACCGATCTGTACATTCCGCGCAAGAAGAAGTAAATCCAGAGAGGCGCATCCTCCTGCATTGAGGGGTGCGCTTTTCCGCACTTAACCCCCGGAGCCGCTCTTGAAAATCTGGATCGACGCGGACGCCTGCCCCGGCCCGGTTAAAGCGATCGTGTTCCGCGCCTCGCAACGGGTCGGGGTACCGGTGGTCCTGGTGGCCAACCAGCGCTTGGCGACGCCGCCTTCCCCGCTAATCACGGCGATCCACGTCAGCGCGGGTTTCGACGAAGCCGATCACTACCTCGTACAACAAGCCACCGCCAGCGATCTCGTCATCACCGCCGATATTCCCCTGGCGGCGCGGCTGGTGGCGCTGGGCGTGCCCGCGCTCAACCCGCGCGGCGAGTTATACACGGCGGAGAACATCCACGAGCGGCTGGCCCTGCGCAATCTGAAAGAGGAACTGCGCTCGACGGGCCAGGTGACCGGCGGACCGGCGCCTTTCCACAACCGCGACAAGCAAGCCTTCGCCAACAGTCTGGACCGCTGGTTGACGCAACACCGCGCCCGTTGATCCCGAGGGTGCTCGTGCGCAACCCGCTGCTGGCTTCGCCCGCACTCATCCCCAGGGCAGAGCCATTCACCGGGGAAGCACTCAGGGTCTTGGGTTGAAACCGCGTGTCGTTGAGAATCTTGATCGTGTCGCCGGTTGGCGCCAGTACAAACAGCCCCTGCCGGTAAGCGTAGCGATCCACGCCGTCTTCAATCCGCATCCCCGCCACCGCCCCATGCACCCGCCAGTCGGCGTATTCCGGGAAAAAATCCCGGAATCGCCGCAGGTCGTCCAGAAATTCCCGCACGTCTTCCACGCCCAGCCTGGATTTGACTTCCACCACCACCACCACCACATGGCCAGCGTTGACGACCAGCACATCGATTTCCCAGGTATCGCCGCCCCGCCGTTTCTTCGCCCGTTGGCTGACCATTTGCACCGGAATGCCGCGCTCGCCGAACACCCGCTCGCAGGCCGGGGCGACCTGGTTCTCGACAAACAGCCCCCACTGCCCGCCCAGGTTGCTCGCCAGTTTCGAGGTCTCCTGGAACCTCCGGTCGGTTTCCCGGAACTTCCGGTCGGTTTCCTTTTGCGCCTCCATCAGTTCCTGGAATTTCCGGTCGGTTTCCTGAAATTTCCGGATCGCGGGCTGGGCAGCGGCATTCCCCGCACTCTCAAGACGTGGCCGAGCATCGAGCTGGTGGATGATCATGCCGGCACTCAACTACCACCAGCTAAAGCTGGTGGGTTGGGGTTCCGACTTCGCTACGCTCAGTCGGCTAAAGGCATTGCATCTAAAGCCGGTGGTTTGTACCACCGGCCAAGCGCCCTTAGGGCGGGCTAAGGCCGCCTTATGGAAATCAAAATAGTGATGAGGCTTCGCGGTTCAGTTTTCGTTTAGTTTTCTCCGACTACCCTGATTGCAACGACGGGGTAAATCCAATCGCGTTCGTCGAAGAACCATGTTCGAAGATCTCGGTAACCTTCGGGCCATTTTGTCCCAAGGGCGCCAATATTCCAACATTTTTGAGCTGATGAGGGTGATCAAATGACAATCGCAACTTCCAAGCTGCTTCCATTCGCCGTTGCCGCAATACTGGCGACCTTGGCCGGCCCGGCATTAGCCCAGAGCAACATAAACACCACGATCCAGGAAGGCCGGATCAACATCAATGATACCTATCAGCAAGGAGACAGAAACGATAACGCGACTTACCAGGAAGGCAGAGACAACGCGAACCGCACTATCCAGCGTGGCGATCACAACTGGAATCAGACCGGTCAGTTCGGACAGACGAGCTACAACATAACGGATCAACGGGGCCGCCCCAAAAATAACAGCACGAAACGCGGCCGTGCCCGGGATTGAACACCAAGCCGACCCCCAAAAGTCAGGTGTCGGCTTTCCTCCTCAATCGAAGAAGAGAGGCGCACCAATGAAAATCTCGATCTTATCGGCAAGCCTTGTGCTGTTGGCTTCGGCGCCGCTCGCATACAGCGACACGGCGCGCGAGCGGACCCAAGGCCCCTGCTTCAGCGTTACCGTCCAGAACGATCCAGTCAACCACTCGAGCGTGCAGCAGAATTGTAATCGGAACTACAATCGCACCGTGCAGGCCGGTAGACAGAACCGGGCGCAAACGATCCAAACCGGCGAGACAAACGACAACAAGGCCAGGCAGTACCGCTATGATCCATCGAAGTACCTGGATCGCCTTCTTCGCAACTAGCCGTTGAAGTCGCACTGCCGGCCGGTCCGGGGCTGTCGGGCATCGCTCGGAAAGGGTTTTCAGCCGATGAGGGTCACCAGAATGACAATCGTAACCTCCAAGTCGTTCCTGTTCGGAGCCGCTGCGCTATTGGCAACTCTGTGCGGCCCGGTATCCGCCCAGAGCAACACGAACACCACGATCCAGACAGGCCAAGTCAATATCAACCGCATCTTTCAGTGTGGAGACAGCAACGACAACGCGACCTATCAAAGCGGCCGGGTCAACATCAACCACACCATACAGCGCTGTGGAAACAACAGAAACCAGACGGCCCAGCTCGGCGGAGTCAATCACAACAGGACTCAACAGGGCGGAGGTCTGCAAACACCGCGCGCGCCAGCCGGGCAGCTTCGCGCAAACCGTGGGCGATCAAAGCGATAACCGTCATCCGTGCGGATCGAGCATCAGTTTTAACCTCAGCTTCGATAGTAGAGACGCCAATGAAAATTCCAAACGTGTCAGCAAGAAAAACTGGTTCTTATTGCGCGAGCATTGCCTTGATTTTCGCCATAATCAGCGTCGGATCCGCCAGTGCGGAAACCTATCGGCGGGGTGGTTCGACAGCCATCATTCAGCAAAGCGGTGGAAGCGGCAAGAGCGAATCGCGGATCACCCGCTACAAGGATGGGCAAAAAATTATCACGCACGACGGACGCAGCACCGACCTCACGATTCAACGAGAAAAGCGCTTTTCACCATCCGCAATCAGCAAGGAGCACTCAATAACCGGCATTGGTCGCTTCGAGCGATGGTTTGCCTGGGAGCGTTTCCCGCGCATCGATCCGGATGAACCCAGCGGCGCCACCGATTACTCCAAAGACAGACTGTCCGCGCACGATGGTTTCAAACAGCGCATGCTCGATCGAATGCGCGGTTACTGAGCATTGGTGTGCGGAGTCGGGCAGGCCCACCCTGCTACTGACCGCATCAAGATGCTGCTCCTTGACGCCTGCGGCGCTATAGTTAAGCGATTCCCCACCCAGGAATCCCGCCATGCGCGAACATGACATCGACCCAGACCCGCCCGACCCCGAAGCATCCCTGCCTCCCAGCAAGACCCAGCGCAAGCGAGACGCGACCGCGCTACAGAATCTGGGCGAGCAGTTGGTCAAGCTGACGCCGACGCAATTGAACCGAATTCCGTTGCCGGACGAGGTGCTGGCGGCGGTGCGCATGGCCCGGACCATCTCCCAGCGCGGCGGGCGCAAACGGCAGTTGCAGTACATCGGCAAGTTGATGCGCCAGATCGACGATCCGGATGCGATCCGCGCCGCCCTGCGCGCCGTGCTGCCCGGTCGCAATAGCCGGAATTTCTGATTCACCCCGATCAACGCCAGTTTTGGCCTCCCAAACAACGGTCGTCCCATCACGTTCAAACGTACAGTTCCACCATTTTTCGCCAATATTTCGGACTGTGCGCCCGACCCTGCCAGACGTGCATGGCGTGCCAGACACCCTGGCGCCACAGCGACTCGCTGAGTCGCCGGTTGTTGTCCAGGAATGGGTCCTGATCGCCGATCACCATCACGATATCCAACCGCCGCAGATGATCCAACAGCCATGAATCGCCCAGGTTCGGCAAAAAATGGTTGGGGGTGTTGAAATACACCTGATCGTCGTAGTGACCGTCGAACAGGTTGCGAAAATCATCGACCGATTCGGTCAGATCGTAGCGGCCGCTCAACGCCACCACCTTGCGGAATACCCGCGGGTGGCGAAAGGCGAAATTGACCGCATGGAAAGCCCCGAAGCTACACCCGTGCGAAATCACGCAGGGATGGGAATTCTTCACCCACATCAACGGCAAAACCTCGTCGAGCAGATAGGACTCATATTGCAAGTGCCGATGGACGCGGTCCCAGGGGCGGGACCAGAAGCAATAGAAGCTCTCTTCGTCGATGCTATCCACACAGTACAGTTGCAATTGACCGTGCTCGATCTTGTGGCGCAACGCCCCCACCAGACCCATATTCTCATACTCGTGAAAACGGCCGCAGCGGGTCGGAAACACCAGCACCTTGGCCCCGCCGTGGCCGAAAATCAGCAATTCCATGTCCCGGCCCAGCCGGTGGCTATACCACCTATGATATTCCCGATTCATGCGTGCGACAACCTCAAGCAATTGAATTGCTTGAAATTTACCGCAATCATTTGACAGGATGATGACAGCGGCCGACGGCCTGGATTAAAAATCGTGGTTAAAAAAATACGTCAGGGCGTCCAGCAGCCGCGCCTCTTCGACGGCCGTACCCGCATGGTCGAAATGGCCGGCCTGAAGCACGAACAGTTCGCGAGGCCCAGCGAGCGCGTTATAGATGGCGAACTGGCCGGGCGGCGGCACTGCCGGATCGAAGCGGGCGGCGGCGATATGCAGCGGAATGCGCAAATGCCGGGCCGCCACGGCGGCATCGAAATACCTCAGCGTCTCCAGCGCGCGGCCGGTCCGATCCTGGTAGCGGCGCACCGCCGCGCCGCTACCGACGCAGGGCCAGGCGAGCCGCCGCGGGTGATGGCCGAAGCTGGGCACGTTGAGATGGGCGCGATGAAAGCGCTCATCCCATGGCAGAGCCAGCGCGCCGACGCCCCCGCCGAAGCTGATCCCCAGATAATCGAGCCGCCGCGCCACCATGGGAAACAGGTCCAGCAGCGCCGACGCCGCGCACCACACCGTATCAGCCGCGCAGCCGCCGAGGACATAGGTTTCACGCTGTTGGATTCCGTGCAACACATGATCGTCCGGTATGGCGGGAAGCCCGGCGCGGGCGCTGCGGGAGATACCGCGCGCGCAGGGAAACAGCAGCGCGGCCCGCGGCAGCGGCAGGTGAAAATCCGGCCCCTCCCGCCCCCCGTAACCATGGCCCACCACCGCGCCGCGCTCGACCGGTTCATCGCGCGGTCGGGTCAGCCAGCCTCGGATGCGCAAACCGTCCAGTGAGGCGAACTCCACTTCGAACACTCGGGTTCGTGATTGTGGGCTCGGCAACTCCCGCAGCGCGGGCGCGACCGCTACCGCCCGGGACCGGGCATGAAGAGTGCGCCAGAACGGCGCGAAATCCGCCGGTTCTTCCGGCGCGGCAACCGCCAGCAAAGCGGCCAGATCATGGCCATGAGTGGGGTCGAACGGATAATCGTGGCGGAACATGGAGAACAATCAAGCTAAATTTAACGATGGGGCCGCGATATTACGCTGTTTCCGTGGCTCCGGGCTTGGAGACCGCTTCAAGCTTAGGCTAGACTCAACACGGTAACGGTCGGGCATCGTGCCTGCCCCCAAAATTCATCAAACGATTCAGAGGACTGATTCATGCCTAAAAAGAAAGATTCGACTGGAACCACGGTCAAGAAGGATTCCAAGAAAACCACCAGCAGCAAAGCTGAGAGTTCCAAAACCCAGCCAGCGGCGCTGAACCCCGTTGCCACGCCCGCCAAACCCATGACAGCCGCCAAGCCGGCCACTCCAGCACCCGCCGCGCCACCTCCGGCCGCCAAACCTGCGGAAGCCGCCAAACCCGCGCCCACCGCGCCACCTCCGGCCGCCAAACCCGCGGAAGCCGCCAAACCCGCGCCCACCGCGTCGCCTCCGGCCGCCAAACCCGCGGAAGCCGCCAAACCCGCGCCCACCGCGCCGCCTCCGGCCGCCAAACCCGCGCCCGCCAAACCCGCGCCCACCGCGCCGCCTCCGGCCGCCAAACCCGCGCCCGCCAAACCCGCGCCCACCGCGCCGCCTCCGGCCGCCAAACCCGCGGAAGCCGCCAAACCCGCGCCCGCCAAACCCGCGCCCGCCAAACCCGCGCCGGCAAAGGCTGCTCCGACCAAGCCCGCGCCGGCCAAGACTGCTTCACCAGTCACCATCGTCGTCGCCAAATACGACATCGGACATGGCAATAATCTGTATATCCGCGGCGAGGGGGCCGGTCTCAGTTGGGATGCCGGGATTCAAATGGAGAACGTCGGACGCGATGTCTGGGTATGGACCACCAACCAGATCGCCGAAGGCATGGTTTCGTTCAAGTTCCTGATCAACGATGAACTCTGGTCGGCGGGCGAAAATCTTTCCGCCTCTGTGGGAGAAACCACCACTCTGACTCCCAGCTTTTAGAGGCTGTACAACCCCCCCCTCTCCCTGTGGGAGAGGGGTTGGGGTGAGGGCTTTATTTTCAAATGTCTTGATTCCCTAGAGGCCGTACAAAAACGCCTCTTGGCCGTCCCCTCATGCTCAGCTACCCCTCCTGACGCAAGCGGGCGAATTCACCCCGCGAACGCATCACGCATTCTTCGATGGCCACCCCGGTAAAATAATTGCCGGTCAGCGCCAGACGGCTCCCGGCCAGCGCCTTGTCCAGATCCCGGGTCCGCTCGCCGTGACCGACCCGCAGCATGGGCAACTGATTGATCCCGAACACCGCGTTTTCTGAACCGAGCGCGGCGCGCAGCGCGCCCAACACTTGGGCGATGCAGTTCAGTTTGCCCTCCTCGTCCAACATACCGGGTCGAAAATGGAAGGTGAAGCCTCGACATTTGGGATCCGGCACAGTATCGCGCGACACCACCGAATAAAACGCCTCATCCCGGCCGATCAATCCCGCCAGCAGTGGCAGTTGCACTTGATCGGCGGGCAGCGCCACCCCAACCGATTCCACCATGGCAGTATCGATCTCCGCCAATCGTCCGGCGAGGTCGGGAAATTCCGCGCCGAGTAGTGCGGTGGTCGCCGCCACCGGCGTGGCCAGGCAAACGGTACGGGCCGTGTATTCGCGATCATCGGTGGAAACAACGAAGTATTCCCCAGCGCGTCGCAATGCCCGAGCCCTCTGCCCGAACTCGATTCGAATCCCGGGTCGCGCGCTCAGGGCATCGGTGATGCTCTGAAGCCCGCCCGGCAAGGTGAAGCCGCGTGGGACGCCCTTGCGCCGCGGGCGGGGCTGGAACAGGCTGTCGGCGGGAAAATCGCCGGCTGGTTGGCAGATCACCGCATTGAAGGCCGGCTCGAACACCGCCGCGTAATTGCGCCGGCCGACGATATGCCCGTAGTATTCGGCGACGTTGCGCCCGGTCTTGATCAATCCAAGCAGCCGGAACGGCGCCAGGGGCAGCGCCGGGTAATACAGTTGCGAGGGGATGCTTCTGACTCTGCCGTCCACGAACATCCGGAATCCGACTCCCGCTCGCCGCTTTACGCGGTCCAGCAAGCCGACCTGTTCCATAATTTCCAGCAGATTACCGTAGGAGTTGAAACCGCTGTGCGCGCCCATTTCCAGCCAGAACCCGTCCAGCGCGCCAGCGAAGCGATGCGAGTGCAAACAGCCGCCCGCCCGGGGCTCCTGCTCTAGAACCCGCGCGTCCCAACCGGCGCTGACGGCGTAGTGGGCCATGCTCAGGCCGCTGATGCCGGCGCCAATAATCAGCAGGTCGTGATCGGCCATGACAGACTCCGAAAGAATAAATAGGGTACGGATGAAGATTCCCGGCCAGGCCCAGGAAAAAGTCAAATTAGCCAAACCGTGCCAGGTTCGCCAGCCGGGTCCTGCTTAAGCTTGGCAAGCATTATCACACTTCAAGGGGAACACCATGAACATCACCGCCTATTTCGCCAAGGATTTGTTCCAGAACCAGACCGTCTTCATCACTGGAGGCAGCAGCGGCATCAACCTCGGCATCGCCCGCAACTTCGCGGCGGTTGGCGCGAATCTGGGCCTCTGCGGCCGGTCCCAGGACAAGCTGGACGCGGCATCGGCCGAAACAGCATCGCTCCTGGCCCAATCGAAGGCACCGAGGGTGTGCGCCGACTGGTCCCACCCGGTAGCGCCGACCAGTTGAAGAAGATGATCCCGCTGGGCCGGTTCGGCGCTCCGGATGACATCGGCCAACTCAGCGTGTTCCTGGCCTCGCCGTTGGCGTCCTACATCACCGGCACGCGGGTGGTCGCCGACGGCGGCCAGAATCTGCCCGGCTCCGGAGCATGGACGCAGTTGATCATGACGGAGATGACGAAAGCGGCAGGGCAG
>JAWOHQ010000502.1:0-4392 GCA_046485105.1 Candidatus Competibacteraceae bacterium
AGCGCAGTCCAACGGGCCTGGCACACTATCAGCCAGCGCCATCCCCACGGGCCGCGCCTGATCGGTCCGGGCAGCTTCGGGGTGATCGTTCCACATCGCGGTCTCGACGTCTCGCTCAGTTGCGTCTCTCCAAAACCGGGGCATCTGGCCCTGATTGCTTCATCGGGCGCGGTGTTGACGCCTGTCCTGGAGTGGGCCACCGATCAGGGGATGGGGTTTTCCCGAGTCGTCGCGTTAGGTGGGATGATCGATATCGACTACGGCGACCTGCTGAACGGGTTGGCCGGTGATCCCACGACCCAAGCCATCCTGCTCTGTCTGGAAAATCTGACCGACGCCCGCAAATTCCTGTCGGCGGCGCGGGCGGTGACCCGCCTCAAACCAGTGTTGGTGGTGCGCGCCGGCCGGGGGGGCGATGCCGACGCCCACCAGGTTGACGTCGTTTACGATGCCGCGTTCCGTCGGGTCGGTGTTCTGCGGCTCCCGTCGTTGCGCGACCTGGTCTGGACCGCCGCCGCCCTGACGCATCCCACGCCACCGACCGGTGACCGGTTGGCGATTCTCGGCAACAGCCGCGCTCTGGGACGGTTGGCCGCCGACACATTACTGGTCGGGGAGGGACGGCTGGCCCAGTTTGACGGGGAGACGCAAAAGGCGCTGCGCGATCTTGTGCCGGGCGGCGCGCCCGACAATCCGCTCGATCTGGGGGAAGACGCCGATCCCGCCCGGTTCGCCGCCGCCCTGGAGCGATTGCTGCGAGCGCCGGATCTCGATGGGGTGCTGGCGCTGCACGCGCCGAACGCGTGGATGGCGTCCAAAGAGAGCGCCGCCGCGCTGATCGAAACCATCAGCCGGTCGCGCGACCGCGCCGGCTCGCGACCGATAGTGCTGTCCTGCTGGCTCGGTACGGACAGCATCCGTGCTGCTCGGCAAGCTTTTCTGGAAGCGCGCGTTCCGCATTTCGACACGCCTGAAGAGGCGGTCCGAGCTTTTCTGCGACGCTGGCATCGCGCCCGCGACCAAGTCGCGCTGATGGATACCCCACCGGAAGTCCCGGGGCTGTTCGATGTCGAAGTCGCCACGGCGCGCCGGATCGTTCACGATCTTCTGGCTACGGGCCGCGACCAGCCGAACGCCGCCGAGGTGGATACGTTGCTGGGTCTGTATGGTCTGCCCGTTCCGCAACCGGACGCCACGCTCACCGTACCCGCCGCAGGTCGGATGCCGCTGGCGTTGGCGATTCGATGCGTCACCGATCCGGTGTTCGGTCCGGTGTTGTTGCTGGGACCCAGCGGACCCGGCGTGATCGGGCCGGATGATTGCGTGGCCGCGTTGCCGCCGCTCGACCCGGTCCTGGCGCGGGAGGCGATCATCCATACCCGAATCCATCGACTGCTGCAAAACGCCGCCGCTACCGATCCTGGCGTGCTGGAGCGCGTCATCCTGACCTTGGTCCGGGTCGCGCGACTGATCGCGGATGTGGAGGAAGTCGTCGAGCTGGATCTGAATCCGTTATGGCTGGCCGCTGGGTCAATGACGGTAGGTGCTGCCCGAATCCGAGTGGCGACGGCCGAGGAACCGGCCCGGCAACGCCTGGCGATCCGGCCCTATCCCCGGGAACTGGAGGAAACCCTGGACTTGCCGGATGGCTCCAGCGTACTGATTCGGCCGGTGCGACCGGAGGATGAGCCGAGTTTTCTGTCGGGCTTCAATCGGCTGTCGCGCGCGGAGATTCGGATGCGTTTCATGCATGTGCTTAAGGAGTTGACTCACGAGCACGCAGCCCGATTGACCCAGATCGACTACGACCGAGACATGGCGCTGATGACGCTGCGGCGGCGGGGAGAGCAAGCGCCCGACCCGTGTGGGGTGGCGCGCATCATCGGCGACGCCAATCGGGAGCGCGCCGAGTTCGCCATCGTCTTGTTGCGGGAGGCAACCGGGATCGGCCTCGGCAGCCTGCTGTTGCGCCGGTTGATCCAGTACGCCCAAGAGCGGGGATTTCGCGAAATTTATGGAGAAATTCTGCGTGAGAACGAGCCGATGCTGAAGTTATGCCGGGCGCTGGACTTTACCATCCAACCCTACCCGGGTGAGCCGGGAGTGATGATCGCCAAGCTGGCGCTGGACGCACCGGATTAACCGTTCATACCCCCCACACAACCCTTCCTCTCGAGAGGGGAGAAAAAACGCGGCGGTTGTTCCCCGGCGGGCAAGCCGCTAATCTGAGTTGCTAAAATCATCACCCCCGAACGGATCGGTAGAGAAACCAACATGTGCGGAATCGTGGGCGCCATCGCCGAACGCAACGTCACCCCCATCCTGATCGAAGGCCTGCGGCGGCTGGAATACCGCGGCTACGATTCGGCGGGCATCGTCACCCTGGACAACCGCGACGGGCGCCTGCACCGGCTGCGCACGGTCGGCAAGGTGCAGGCGCTGGCGGAGCGCTTGCGCCAGGAGCCGGTGCGCGGGCCGCTCGGGATCGCCCACACTCGCTGGGCCACCCACGGCGAACCCTGCGAGCGCAACGCGCATCCGCATCTCAGCAACGACTCGGTGGCGGTGGTGCATAACGGCATCATCGAAAACTACCAGGCATTAAAAGTGGAGTTGCGCGCTGCTGGCTATCACTTTGAGTCCGACACCGACACCGAGGTGATCGCGCATCTGATCGACCAGCAATTGCGGGAAACCGACGGCGACCTGCTGGCGGCGGTGCGCCAAGCCGTGGGGCGGCTGACCGGGGCCTACAGTCTGGGCGTGATCTACCGCGAGGACCCGGAACGACTGTTCGCGGCTCGGGCCGGCAGTCCGCTGGTGCTGGGCATCGGTATCGAGGAGCACTTCATCGCCTCGGACGTGTTCGCCCTGGCGCCGGTGACTCAGACTTTCGTGTTCCTGGAGGAGGGCGACCTCGCCGAGGTGCGCCGGGAAGGCTTCACGATCTACGATCACGACGGTCAGGTGGTGGAACGGCCGTTGTCCTATGCCGGGCAGCCGGGTGGGGTGGTCGGCAAGGGCGGCTACCGTCATTACATGCTCAAGGAAATCTTCGAGCAGCCGGCGGTGGTCGCCGAGACCCTGGAGGGTCGCGTCCATCAGGGCCGAGTGCTGGAGGACTGTTTCGGACCAGAAGCGGGCGCGCTGTTCGATCAGGTGCAAGGCGTTCACATCATCGCCTGCGGCACCAGCTATCACGCCGGACTGGTGGCCCGCTACTGGCTGGAAAATCTGGGCGTGCCCTGCGCGGTCGAGGTGGCCAGCGAATACCGCTATCGCCATGGGGTGACGCCGCCGGGTACCTTGTTCGTCAGCATCTCCCAGTCGGGCGAGACCGCTGACACGCTGGCGGCGCTGCGCGCGGCCAAGGAGCGCGGTTATCTGTCCACCTTGGCCATCTGCAACGTGGCCGAAAGCTCGCTGGTGCGCGAATCGGCCCTGACTTTATTGACTCGGGCCGGGCGGGAAATCGGCGTCGCGTCCACCAAGGCGTTCACCACGCAACTGGTGGCGCTGCGCCTGCTGGCGCTGCTGCTGGGCCGGCGGCGTGGCTTGAGCGAGAGCGACGAAGCGGCGCTGGCGCGGGATTTGGAGCGGTTGCCGCGCCTGCTGGAGGAGGCGCTGCTGTTGGACGGCGCCATCGAGCGGCTGGCCGAACATTTCGCTGAGAAGCATCACGCGCTGTTTTTAGGGCGCGGCGCGCAGTATCCCATCGCCATGGAAGGGGCGCTCAAGCTCAAGGAAATTTCCTATATCCACGCCGAGGCATATCCAGCCGGCGAGTTGAAACACGGGCCGCTGGCGCTGGTGGATGCCGACATGCCGGTGGTCTGCGTGCTGCCGAAGGACGGGCTGCTGGAAAAGGTGCTGTCCAACCTGCAGGAAGTGCGGGCGCGCGGCGGGGTGTTGTTTTTGTTCGCCGACCGCGAAGTGGATACCCATCTCAGCGGCGTCGATACCCACGTCCTGTCGCTGGGCGCGGTGCCCGAATCGATCGCGCCCATCGTTTTCGCCATTCCTTTGCAACTGCTGGCGTATCATGCGGCGGTGCTCAAAGGCACCGATGTGGACCAACCGCGTAATTTGGCCAAATCCGTGACGGTGGAGTAGTGGTTAGTGGCGCACAAGAACCCAGGCGACCGCACCAGGCAGGGCATACATGCTTGTCCAAACCTTATGAATAATCTATATTGACTAATATAGCTATTTATAAGGACACTGATATGCTCAATGTCGCTGCCACTGAAGTCAAGCAACGTCTCGGGCAGTACCTGGAAAGCGCGCTGACCGAACCTGTAGTCATCGAGAAATCCGGGCGTCCAGCGGTGGTGATGCTCTCCGTCGTTGAGTATGAACGGCTTTGTGCGCTGGAGGATGCTTGGTGGGGCG
>JAWOHQ010000476.1:0-4199 GCA_046485105.1 Candidatus Competibacteraceae bacterium
GTGCGCATCGGCAACAAGGACGTGCCGATGTCGATGACCGCTGGCGTCCTGCACGACGGCGTCTGCAAGCCGCTGACCATGCAGTTCCGCAACCAGGGCGACGAACTCCTCTACTGCGACCCGGACGAGCAGTCCAAGCAGGACCTGACCCTGATCGAACACGCCGCTCGCATCAAAGTGGAACTGCTTTATCCCATGTCGGGCCTCGAAAGCGAAGAGCCCATCCTGAAGCCTGGACGTATCGACGTCCTGCTCGGTCAGGGCCGGACCGCCGAGGTGCTGCGCAACCTTTGTCTGATCGTGGCGCGCGACCATCCCGATGACTGGAAGCGCATTCAACACTTGATGCGGCGGTTGTTTCGCATCGATCTCGATCAGCCACGGGAAACGGCGCGCGGGGCCGTGGAACTCGGTTATCGCCAAAACGGCGCCAAGACTCCCTTCGACCTCAGCCAGGCGGGGCGCGGCTTGCAACAAGTGTTGCTCGTCCTGGCGTACCTGTATGCCCACAAGGGCAGCATCCTGCTCGTCGACGAACCAGACGCTCACCTTGAAATCCTGCGCCAGCGGCAGATCTACGTCCTGTTGCGTGACATCGCCAGGGAATGCCGCTCGCAAATCATCATGGCGACCCATTCGGAGGTCATTCTCGATGAAGCCCTGGATACCCATCTGATCCTGCTGCTCGAAGGCCGCGCCGACGATCTGGCCCGCAAGTCCGAGATCAAGAACAGCCTCAAGCATTTCGGCGCGGAACATTACGTTCGGGCGCGAGAACGGGGGTATGTGATTTATGTGGAGGGCAGCACCGATATCGAGATGCTCAGGGCCTTGGCCGAACGGCTCGACCACCCGGTCGCCCGTCTCTGGGACGAACGGATCAACTGTTTCTACGTGCAGGACAACTATCCGCTCGCGACGACGGAAAGCGAACTCGAGCGGGTTGAGGGTGGCTTTGGCATCACGCCGCGCGATCACTTCAATGCGTTGCGTAACCTGATTCCCGGACTCAAGGGGCTGGCCATCCTCGACAACGATGGCAAAAATCGCCAGGACGTGAATGACGGTGCGCTCGCGATCACCTACTGGCGGCGCTACGAGGCGGAAAACTATTTCATCACGCCGGATGTGTTGCGCGCCTATGCTGAGGCAGACATGCCGCCCCTTTTTGCGGGCGGCATCGGTGAAATCCTTGATGAATTGATCCGGGAGCGCGTTTTCGGCGGTAATGAAAGGGACTTTCAAACCTGGAAAATGCTGCCTCCAGATTTATCGCGCCTGGTTTGGCAGGCCCAGACCCAGCGCCTGAAGCTTTCCGACTTCGCCGAGGAGTTTTTCCGCCGCTTCGCCCAGAAAAACAGCCTTCCGATGCTGTTGCGCAAGGGGGAACTGCATCGTCTGATCCCTTACGCTGATCCCACGCTGATCGATGACGAGGTCCGCGCCAAGCTCGATGCCTTGCAACAGTGCTTCGAACAGGCGATTCCCGAGGAAACACCGACCGAAGGCTAACGGGACCAGGACGTGAACCCCCAACCGCGCCGCAAGCTCGATCACATCACCGTGATCGCCTCTCAATTGAACTTAGGCGATTTCCAGAAATGAAATGGCCCGGCCTGGCTCCCACGCTCCAGCGTGGGAGCCTTGGCCATCGCGATGTTCCGGCATCGTGGGCCGCTGGAGCGGCCCGAACGGCATTCCCACGCTGGAGCATGGGAATGAGATGTAAGCCAGTCAGTACGGTCCGCGCGCCGGCCCGCCCAGGATTTCGTGGACTGGCCTCCAGAACGGCGGGGATACTGCTTGGTTACAACGATCATGATCGGCGCTGCCGTGGATGACACCCACGAGGCCATAGCTCACGACACCGATGTCGGGAGCGGACACAGGGTTGGAGGTCACGGCTTCCCGATTCGGGTCTCCCGTGGCGCTGTCCAGTATTTTCTTGGCGGTGTAGCCGACCACCAGCACCCGCATCTGATTCGAACTGACGTGGCCGCTGCACACCATGAATCGGGCAAACATGTAGTGCTCGGCGGCGGTCAAGTTTAGATCTACCGAATTGCCCGGTATTTGGCGCTGCGCTTGCAGGTCTCTGAAGGCCTTGCGTACCTGTTCGCAACACCCTCCCCCCGCTCCGGCCCTGGCGAGGGCTTGATTAATGATTTGTTGAACTCTTTGGTTATCAACGGGCATGACTGTATCTCCAGAAAAGTTTTAGAGGACGTATAAAATCAAGCAGTTGATTTATATAACTGTAGAGCCGGCTCCACCAGCAAGCAACACCGGATTATGGTGCACCCCAAGCGAGTGGCCGGTGGCGATTCGTTGGGGTCCAATCGTGGATCCGACCGGCGCGTGGGGACCGATGGCGTTCTTCAGTACCGATCCTTAACAATATTATGGCATAGGGGCACCCTGCGGGCATGGCGCGACAGGGTGTAGAATCGCGCCGGTCTCCCGTCCTGCCGCGCGAATCTCTCCACTCATGGCTCAGTCCCCCGCATCCGTGCAACCCCTCGTTCCCGTTCTCCCCCCCGACCACCGCCAGGCGCTGAACTGGGGCCAGTTGCACGGCGCCAGTCCCGCCCTGGTGATCGCCGCCGCCGCTGCCCGTTATCGGGGGCTGGTGCTGGCGGTCGCCCCGGACAGTCAAACCGCGCTGCGGCTGGAAACGGAACTGCGGGTGTTCGGTGGGGTGGATTTGGAGATCCTGGCGTTCCCGGATTGGGAGACGCTGCCCTACGACGGGTTCTCGCCGCACCAGGACATCCTCTCGCAACGGCTGGCGACCCTGTACCGGCTGCCGCACCGCCGGCGGGGGGTGCTCGTGGTGCCGGTGGCGACCCTGATGCAGCGCCTGGCGCCGCGTGATTATCTGGATCGTTACGTGCTGATGCTGGCGGTCGGGGAACGCCTTGATCGGGACACATTCCGCCGACGGTTGGAGGCGGCCGGCTACGTCGGCGTGTCGCAGGTGGCCGAGCACGGCGAATTCGCGACGCGCGGGGCGATCATCGACCTGTTTCCGATGGGCGGCGCACGGCCGTACCGGATCGAACTGTTCGATGACGAGGTGGAGAGCATCCGCGACTTCGATCCCGAGACGCAATTATCCGTTGCCAAGGTCGAGCGCATCGAACTGTTGCCGGCGCGCGAGTTCGCGCTGGATCAGGAAACCATCACCCGCTTTCGCCAGGGCTGGCGCCGCCAGTTCGAGGGCGATCCGCAGCGCAGCCCGGTTTATCGCGAGGTCAGCGCCGGCAATGCCCCCGGCGGCATCGAGTACTACCTGCCGCTGTTTTTCGAGCAGACCGCGACTCTGTTCGATCATCTGCCCGACAGCACGCTGGCGATCCGGCTGGAAGGGGTCGCCGAGGCGATGACGGCGTTCCAGGAACAGATCATGGACCGTTACGAGCAGCGGCGGCACGACCTGGAGCGCCCGCTGTTGCCGCCGCCGCTGCTGTTTCTGGAAGCGGCGCAGGTGGAACAAGCCCTGGCCCGCCATCCCCGGGTCGAGCTACGGGAAGCGGGCGATGGGGGAGTGAATTACCCGACCGCGCCGCCCCCTGAGTTGCCTTGGGAACCGCGCGCCGACCGGCCGGCCGCCGCGCTCGAACGGTTCCTGGCGGACTTTCCGGGGCGAGTGCTGTTCGCCGCCGAAACGGCCGGCCGCCGCGAAGTGCTGCTGGAAACCTTGCGCGGTTGCGGGTTAAGGCCGGTGATCTGCGCGGACTGGGCGGACTTCCTGGCGCGCGCGGAGGCGCGGCTGGCGCTGACGGTGGCCCCGCTGGAGCAGGGTCTGCTGCTGACCGAACCATCGCTGGCGATCATCGCCGAGGCGCAGCTTTACGGCGAACGCGCGCGGCAGGCGCGCCGCCGCGTTCCCGGTCGCGATCCGGACGCCATCATCCGCAATCTCACCGACCTCAGCCTGGGCGCGCCCATCGTCCATGAGGAGCACGGCATCGGCCGCTACGCCGGGCTGGAGCGGCTGGAAGTGGCCGGCATCGACGGCGAATTCGTGGTGATCGAGTACGCGGGCGACGACCGATTGTACGTACCGGTGGCGTCTCTGGATTTGCTCAGCCGCTACACCGGCGCCGCGCCGGAATCCGCGCCCCTGCACAAGCTCGGCAGCGGCCAGTGGGAAAAGGTCAAGCGCAAGGCCGCCGAAAAGGTCAACGACGCGGCGG
>JAWOHQ010000013.1:0-3009 GCA_046485105.1 Candidatus Competibacteraceae bacterium
CTGGAATGCCGGCTGCTGCAATTTCAGGTCGAACCGGAATACTTCGTGGACCGGAACGCCGCCGACCGGCGCGCCCGCGCGGCCGGATTGGAACGGGCGCTGGCGACGGGCGCCGAGAGCTTCGTCAATCGCCTGCGCAAAAACCTGCGCCATCTCGGCCGCTGGGCGGAGCGGGAGGGGATAAGTTGCTATCGGCTGTACGACGCCGATCTGCCCGAGTATGCGGTGGTGGTGGACCGCTACGAACGCTGGCTGCACGTGCAGGAATACGCGCCACCGCTCACCGTGGACGCCGAGCGCGCCCGCGAGCGGCTGGAGCAGGTGCTGGCGGTGCTGCCGGCGGTGCTGGAGATCCCGGCGGACCAGGTATTCCTGAAGGTGCGCCAGCGCCAGCGTGGCGCCAGCCAGTACCAGAAACAGGCCGCGCAGGGCCGTTTCCACGAGGTCCGCGAGGGGGCGGCCCGCCTGCTGGTCAATTTCACCGACTATCTCGACACCGGCCTGTTTCTTGATCATCGCCCGACTCGGCGCCTGCTGGGGGAACTGGCGGCCGGCCGGCGGTTCCTGAATTTATTCGGTTACACCGGAACGGCCACCGTCCACGCCGCGCTGGGCGGCGCGACTCATACCACCACGGTCGATCTGTCGGCGACCTATCTGGACTGGGCGCGTCGCAATCTGGAACTGAACGGCTGCTCCGGTTCCCGGCACGAACTGATTCAGGCCGACTGCCGGCAATGGCTGGTTTGGGCGCCGGGACAATACGATTTGATCTTTCTCGACCCGCCGACCTTCTCCAACTCCAAGCGGACCAGCGAAACATTCGACGTGCAGCGGGACCACGTCGAACTGCTGCGACAGGCTCTGAAAGTGCTGGCGCCGAACGGTCTCCTGATTTTCTCCACCAATTCCCGTCGATTCCGCTTGGACCCGGAGGCATTCGCCGATCTGGACATCAAGGACTGGAGCCGGCGCACTCTGCCCCCCGATTTCGCCCGCGACCCGAAAATTCATCAGTGCTGGCGCATGATGCAGCGCTGATCCTCGCACAATGACACTATAATAATATGTCTATCATCATCCATCGGTCGCCTGGAACGCTTCGCTCCGTGCGACTCAGGAGTATCGTCATGAATACTCAGACGCCCGGCGATTTCACCTTTTCCCGCCCCGCCCCATCTTCGCTCGACCCATTCGACATCATCGGTTCCAGCCTGGCGGTTCAACAAGCCTGGCTGCGGCAACCGGAACGGCTGGCCGCAATCTTACAGGGGTTGGCGCTGGACGCCAGCCGGGTTCACGAGCGCTTCGCCCAGGGCAGTCTCGGCGTCCCCAGCGAACCGGTCGTGACCGCCGTGATCCACGACCAACGCTTCCAGAACCCAGCTTGGACCGATCGACCCGGGTTCGCCTATCTCAAGGAAATGTATCTGCTTTATAGCCACTGGCTTGAAGACGCCATCCACACCACCGAGAGCATCGACCCGGTCCGGCGGCAACGAGCGGCGTTCTGGGTCCGGCAGTGGCTCGACACCATCGCCCCCAGCAATTTCTTCTGGACCAACCCGGAAGCTTTACGACGCGGTCTCGCCAGCCACGGGTGCAGCGTGTTGTGGGGCCTGCAAAACTGGTTGCGCGACGCCGCCGCCGGCGACGTGCGGATGGTGGAACCGGACGCCTTCACGGTCGGTCGCGACCTGGCCACCACCCCCGGCCAGGTCGTGTTGCGCAACGAATTGCTGGAACTGATCCAGTACGCGCCCGCCACCGGGCAAGTGCGCGCCATGCCGATCGTGCTGGTCGCGCCCTGGATCAACAAGTACTACATCATGGACCTCAGTCCGGACAATAGCCTAGTCCGTTATCTGGTCGGCCAAGGCTTTACCGTCTTCGCCACCAGTTGGAAAAATCCGGACCCCGCAGCGCGGGCGGTGACGCTGGACGATTACCTGCTGAACGGGGTGCGGCCGGCGCTGGAAGCGGCTCGAACCCTCTGCGGCGCCTCTCAGGTCCACGCCACGGGCTACTGTCTGGGCGGCACGGCGTTGGCGATGCTGCTCGCCTGGTTCAACGCCGATCCCACGGATCGCGCCGCCAACCCCGTCGCGCACTGGACCGCTTTCACCACGCTCGTGGACTTCAGCGACCCCGGCGAAATCGGTGTATTTCTGAGCGAGGGTAGTTTCGAGTTTCTGAAACAGCGGATGAGCGCCGAGGGCTATCTGGATGGCGCCGACATGGCCAAGGCTTTTCGGTTGCTGCGGCCCAACAACCTGATTTGGCACTACGTGATGCACAGCTACCTGTATGGCGAAGAGCTGCCGCCCAGCGACGTGCTGTTCTGGAATTGCGACACCACTAGAATGCCGGCGGCGATGCATGAGTTCTACCTGCGGGAACTGTATCTGAACAACCGCCTGGTGGAACCCGGCGGTCTGGAGATCGGTGGGCGACGGCTCGATCTGGGCGCGATCCAGCAACCGTTGTACGCGGTCGGCGCGGAACAGGATCACATCGCGCCCTGGAAGCAGACCTTCCGTCTGTGCGGGTTGATCGGCGGGCCGGCGCGCTACGTGCTGGCCACTTCCGGGCATATTCTCGGCATCATCAACCCGCCGGTCGCGCCGCCCAAGCGGCGCTACTGGGTGGGCGACGCCAGCGACCGGTTTTATCCCGAAGCGTGGCGGGACGGCACCGGTAAGGTTCCTGGATCGTGGTGGGAAGACTGGGTCCACTGGTTGAACGAACGTTGCGGACCCATGACCGATCCACCATCGATGGGCAACGCGCAGTATCCGCCCCTGGAAGCCGCGCCGGGGCGGTATGTTCTGGAGAGGTAACAGGGGAAAGGGGAAAATCGACCTTGAGCCTTGAGCCTTGAGCCTTGAGCCTTGAGCCTTGAGCCTTGAGCCTTGAGCCTTGAGCCTTGAGCCTTGAGCCTTGAGCCTTGAGCCTTGAGCCTTGAGCCTTGAGCCTTGAGCCTTGAGCCTTGAGCCTCCAACGTCAGGC
>JAWOHQ010000066.1:0-8994 GCA_046485105.1 Candidatus Competibacteraceae bacterium
CCAGTGCGCTGTCGCCCTGGGCCAGTCGCTTGTCGAGCGCGATCAGCCGGGCCTGCGCTTCAGCGCTCTGCGCTTGGGTCTCCAGGAGCAACCGGCCTATTTCACCCAGTCTCTCGCCGTCGCGCTGCAAACGCCGGCGCAATTCCGCCGCGCGTTCGATTTGCGCCTGCCGGGCCTGCGCCAACTGCGTGTTGAGATCTTCCCGGGCTTCTCGCCGGCTTTGTTCCTGTTGGAGAAAAAAAATTTCCTCGACTCGATTTCGCCATTGCTCCGCCAAGTCTCGTTCTTGCTGGGTAACTTCGAGCCAGTCCTGACGCAATTTGAGTTGCTGCTGATCCAGCGCCAGGTCGGCGCGTTTCTGGGAAAGCGCCAGTTGCGTCAATTCCAGTCGCTCGCTCCGCTCGCCGCTGTCGAGGTCGGTCCCAACCGGGTTGCGCAACAGTTGCTCTTGTGCTTCCATGCGCTGGATGTCTTGCGAAAGCACCCGGACCTGCCGCTGACTATCGGCGATGCCTGCTAAAATATCTTCTTCGCGCAGTCGGAGCGTCTGGTCGTCGGCTTGCGTCTGTTCGCGCAGGCTCTCGGTGACTTGACCGACTTGCAGCGCCTGGATCTTGCTGGGGAGTTCATCCTTGGCCTCGATCAATTGTTGTTGCTGCCGTTCCAATTCCACGCGGAGTTCGTCCAGGGTTTGCTGCCGGGCGTGCTGTTGTTCCGTGGCTTGTAATGGGTCCAGCGGGGTAACGGCGAACAGCTCTTGGGTGCTGGCGGGAGCCGCTGATAGCAACATCAGCGCCAGTACGAGCATCAACGCTGGAAGCGTTCTGAGATCGATCCACCAAGGTGGATTGGCATGGCTTCGACGCGCGGCGTCTCCCGTCATCACTTGGGGGTTCATTGTGGGACTCCGAAAATCATTGGGTGCGTCTGGATTCCCGCTGACGCGGGAATGACGGAAAGCGAACGTCTTGGAATCTAAATGAATCTAAATAATGCGGGGTACTCTCGTTGATGAACGACTGCTTTCAAAAGTTCGAAATTTTACATGCTGCGGCGAGCGTCTGGCTTGTGGCCGCGTCCTGATGAACGGAAGTCTCTCCACGGCGATCGATGACCGCTTTTCGTAGAGAAGCGGCCACCCTGCTGCGCCTGGGGGGTCCGCTGATGGCCGCCCAGTTGGTGCAGATGGCGATGGGGTTTTTCGATACCGTCATGATGGGCCGGGTCGGGGCGACCGAACTGGCCGCGGTCGCCATTGGGACCGGGCTATGGCATACCTTGTTCCTTTTCGCCTTGGGCATCCTGATGGCCTTGAGCCCCTCCGTGGCGCAATTGCACGGTGGGGGCCGCATCGCTGAAATTGCGCCGCTAGTCCGACAGGCGCTCTGGCTCGGCGTTGTGCTGGGGGGTGGCTGTTTCGTCGCGTTACGTCAGTTGCAAGCGCCCCTGATGGCGCTGGGTATCGAGCCGTCGATTGTGCGGATCGCGGATGAATACCTGCGGGCGTTGTCCTGGGGAATGTGGCCCGTGATGATTTACATGATGTTGCGCCTGTTTAGTGAGGGCATTTCCCGGACTCGACCGGTGTTGCTGGTCAGCCTGTTGGGCTTGGTGGTCAATGTGGTGGCCAACTATGTGCTGATCTTCGGTCACTGGGGATTCCCGGCTCTGGGGGCGCGCGGTTGTGGGATGGCCACCGCGTTGGGGATGGGAGTCATGCTGGCGGCGATGGGTGGGTTGCTGGCCTGGGACTCAGGTTATCGAGCTTATGGTTTGTTTCAGCGTTGGGACTGGCCGTGCTGGCGAAAGTTGCGCCCGTTGCTGGTGCTGGGTTTGCCGATTGGCATTGGCCTGCTTTTAGAGACCGGCGTCTTCACCGCCGTCGCTCTGCTGCTGGGGACGCTGGGCGCGGTGGCGGCGGCGGCGCATCAGGTCGCCCTGAATGTCGCGGCGCTGACCTTTATGGTTCCTTTGGGCCTGAGCATGGTGATCACGGTGCGGGTCGGTCGCGCCGTGGGCGGCGCCGATCCGCGCGTGGCCCGGGTGAGTGGGTTCGCCGGCATCCTCTTGAGCGGTGGATTCATGGCGCTGATGGCGGTGTTGATCTTTTTTGGAAATCTGGGTATCGCCCGTTTTTATACCGCCGATCCGCAGGTGGCGACGGCGGCGGCGGGTTTGCTGTATTTGGCGGCTTTGTTTCAGATTTCCGATGGCTTGCAGGTCAGCGCCTTGGGCGCGTTGCGTGGCCTGAAGGATACCAGAGTACCGATGCTGATCGTGTTGGTGGCTTATTGGCTGGTCGCTTTTCCGCTGGCCTATCTGCTGGGCATTCATTGGAGGCTCGGTCCGGCGGGTCCATGGATCGGATTGATCGCTGGATTGACCATGGCCGCCGTGCTGCTGAACGCGCGCTTCTGGTGGCTCAGCGCCCGTCTGGGACGATGGCCTCCAGGCCGTTGAGGTAAGGTTTCAGCGCGTTTGGCACGCGGATGCGGCCACGCTCGTCCTGATAGTTCTCCATGATGGCGACGAGTGTTCTTCCCACCGCCAGCCCCGAGCCGTTGAGCGTGTGAACCAGTTCCGGCTTGCCGGTGGCGGGATTGCGCCAGCGCGCCTGCATTCGTCGGGCCTGGAAATCCGCAAAATTGCTGCATGAAGAGATTTCCCGGTATTTCCCCTGACCGGGTAGCCAGACTTCCAGATCGTAGGTTTTGGCCGAGGCAAAACCAATGTCTCCCGTGCAGAGCGCCACGACCCGGTAGGGAAGTTCGAGTCGTTGGAGGACGACTTCGGCGTGACGGGTCAGGGCTTCCAGGGCCTCGTAGGAAGCTTCCGGACGAACGATTTGGACTAGTTCCACTTTCTCGAATTGATGCTGGCGAATCATGCCCCGCACGTCCTTGCCGTAGGAGCCCGCCTCGCTGCGAAAACAGGGGGTGTGGCAAACATAGCGGAGCGGCAGTTGCTCGTGGCTTAGGATGTTGTCCCGGACCAGGTTAGTGACGGGGACCTCGGCGGTTGGGATCAAGTAGTAGTTGAACTCGCCATTGAGCTTGAATAGATCGGCTTCGAATTTGGGTAGCTGACCGGTGCCGCGCAGGCTGTCCGCGTTGACCAGATACGGGACGTAGATTTCCTGGTAACCGTGTTCCTGCGTGTGCAGGTCGAGCATGAATTGAATCAGCGCTCGGTGCATTCGTGCCAATTGACCGTGGATGACCGCGAAGCGTGAACCGGTGAGCTTGGCCGCGGCTTCGAAATCCAGCCCTCCTTCAGCGCCGAGGTCTGCGTGGTCGCGAGGGGTGAATGGGAACTGGGGCGGCTCTCCCCAGCGGCGTATTTCCCGGTTGTCGGCTTCGTTGCTCCCGTCGGGTGTGGTGCTGTGCGGGATGTTGGGAATATCGAGTTGGAGTGCGAGGAGTTGGGTTTGGATGACTTCCAGTTCGGCTTCGGTATGTTGGAGTTGGTCGCCCAGGCCGGCGATGCCGTCCAGCAGGGGTTGGATGTTTTGGCCGCTGGCTTTGGCGTGACCGATGGTTTTGGAACGAGTATTGCGCTCGTTTTGTAGCTCCTGCGTGCGAGTTTGCAACTCCTTGCGTCGGTTTTCCAGCGCGCCAATGAGTTCCTTGTTCAGGGTATAGCCCCGGCGGGCGAGTTGGATGCTGGTCTGCTCTAGCTCGGTTCTGAGCAGTTTTGGGTCTAGCATGGGCGTGGGTGCTCTTGGGAGTATTGGGGTCGGGGAGATTATAAGGAGAACGATTTTGCCGCAAATAGATGATGATATAATTGTCGGGTATTTTGCAGGCGGCCCGATGATGAGCCGCCTGCACGGATGAAAAGCCTACCGAGACCAGCAACTTAGAGGCGTTTTTGTACGGCCTCTGGCGATCTAAGCCATTGAAAATAAAGCCCTCACCCCCAACCCCTCTCCCACAGGGAGAGGGGAGGTTTTGTACGGCGACTTAGATATCGCGAGTCCACAGCGAGGCCATGGAGGGACCGGTTCCGACGCACAGTGAAGCGCCGCCCGTGCTCTTGCCCTGCCGCTCCAGTTCGTAGTACAGGCTGACCACGATCCGCAGGCCGGTGGAACCGACCGGATGGCCCAGGGCGATGCCGGACCCGTTGAAGTTACAGTTGTCGGGAGTCAGGCTCATCCCCTGCTCCGCGAGCATCCGCCCGACGCCCAGCCACTGCGCGGCGAAGGCTTCGTTAACTTCCCAGTACTCGATGTCGCCGAACTTGAGACCGGCCTGCGTCAGGCACTTGGGAATCGCCACGGCCGGACCCAGCCCCATGAGCGCCGGATCGACGCCGGCATTGCAGATGCCGACCAGCTTCATCAACGGCTTGATGCCCAGGGCCTTGGCCTTGTCCAGGGACATGATCACGACCGCGCTGGCGCCGTCGTTGATGCTGGAGGCGTTAGCGGCGGTGACGACCCCGTCCTTTTTGAAAGCGGGCGACAGCTTGGCCATTTTCTCCAGGCTGGCGTCGGGGATGAAGTTTTCGTCGGCGTCGAAGAAGGTGGAGCCTTTTCTGGACTTGAGTTCGACGGGGACGATCTCCCGCTTGAAAGTGCCATCCTTGGTCGCCGTGGTGCAGCGGGTGTGGCTGATCAGCGCCAGCTCGTCGCATTCCTGGCGGGTGATGCCGTACTTGACCGCGACGTTCTCCGCCGTCATGGCCATGTGGCCGGGCACCAACTCGTCGAACAGACCATCGTGGATCATGCTGTCTTCGATGTTGCCCTGCCCCATCCGGTAACCCATGCGGCCCTTGGGCAGCAGGTAGGGCGCGTTGGTCATGCTCTCGACGCCGACCACCAGGCCGATCTCGGTCTGGCCCAGCATGATGTTGTGGCAGGCGATCTCCAGCGCGCGCATGCCCGAGGTGCAGTTCTGGTTGACGGATACGGCGCTGCTGTGGTGCGGCAACCCGATCCGCATGCTCACCTGCCGCGCCGGCAGGGAACCTTGCATGGCGGTATACAACTGGCCCATGCAGATCTCGTCGATCTGGTCAGCCGGTACGCCGGACCGCTCGATCGCGCCCTTGGCGGCGGTGATCGCCAGATCGCGCGCCGATACGTCCTTGAGGGTGCCCATGAATTTACCGATCGCCGTCCGCGCGGCGCTGACGATCACGACTTCTTTGAGAGCCATCAGAAACTCCTCTTGCGTGGTGATGATGTGGGTGTCTTGGCCTGGTCGGTCCCGGACCTTTTTGCCGATATTCCCTCTGCGCATCCGCGGGTGTATGACGTTGCGCGGGTGGATGCTGGAAAGTAAAGCCTATCTTTGCCGAATGTCAATTTTCCGGGGTTTGCACTGAGAGAGCAAGGGAGCTTGAGAGAAATTATGATGGTATAAAAAGCCTATAAAAGGGATTTTGGCGATTTCCTGGCAAAGCTCATAACGGTTTTGCTCCTCACTCAAGCCAGAGGTCAGGAATGACGCTCGATGCTGGGTATAGTCTTGGTGAGAAATTTCCTTAAAAAGGTTTTATGGCGCGCTCGCGGGGGATTGGCATCATCAAGGACAGACGCCATGACCGATGCCGATGCAGGTCTCGACATCCTTGATAGAATAATGGGGTGTGCGGATAAACGGCAACGGGAGCGTCGCGATGACTTCGGAAATGGACAGAACCCCGATCCGGGCCACGGAGCCGGTGACGATCAGCGAGCGCGACTTCGCGCAACTGATCGCCACCCGTGCTCACCACCTTTTAAAAATAAACCACTATTTACTGGTCCATTGCCCAAATTCCTCCATGTTGACCCGGCCCCTGGCTGCCGATTTATTCTCCCAGGCCGCGCAGATGGAGGAATTGCTGGATGCCTACGGCGCACGCAAAAACTGTCGATGGTCCCGGTTGCGGTCGCTGATCGCAACCCTGAAACTCTTCGCCGACGTCAGCTACAAGCTGCTGCACATCAAACATTCACTGCCTCACTATCGGCTGCTGCCGATCGAGCAGGATTTTGCCGCGGCCACGATCGCATCGCTGGAGCTGACCCACGGCGTCGTGCTGCGGGCGGCGCGCTGGATCTTCACCCAGGCTTCCCGTCTGAATCTGTCGTTGCCGACGGATGAATCCCTCCAGCGGGAGTTCGACTACGCCGAACCGCTCCCACCCGGCCTCCTCGCCTATGACCGCGACACCCGCCGAGTGAAAAGCACCTCGGAAACCGTCAAACATCTCGCCACCGCCTACCTGAACCTGGCCGCCGAAAGCGAACTCCTAAACATCGTCGAACGGGTCGCCCCCACGGAATACCCTAACTGCTTTCCCGATCCGATTAACGAAGATCAGGTGCGCTACCTTAAATTCCGCTTTCACAGCCTGCAATCCCTGTACGACACCCACGTCTCCGAAACCGAAATCGAGTGCCTGGACGTGGACTTGCCGATCCTGCGCGGGCATATCAGCCTGGTGTATCACTTACTCGAAATCGCCACCCTGCTCGTCCATCATTACGAGCGCCACCTCAACACCCGAACCGGCGACTCGGCGTTGCGGCGCAAGCCGGTGATCGCGCCCGACGCCCTGCTGGACATGCTCATGAGTTACTCCATCGCCTACGCGGGGCTGTACCTCGGCCACGGGCGGCGTTTCTGCCACACCCTGCTCAAGCGTTACGCCGAAATCGACCGAATCGAGGCGCCCGTACCGTCTTATCGTGGTTTTCATGTCCGCCCGGCCACGCTGATCGCCAAAATCGTCCATCACTATGGCAGCGAGGTCATCATGCAGATGGGCGGGCAATCCTACGACGCCAGTTCGCCCATGGATATTTTCCGGGCCAACGAAAAAATCAACGCCCAGAAACGGCGCTGGCTCGTGTCGGAAATCGGCCGCTTTTCGCTACCGGCCGGCGAGTTGGATGACAGCCAAATTCGCGGCGCGGTCGTGGACGTCGTCTTCAGGCTGGCCGAACAGGGCAAGCTCATCATCTACCAACAACCCTTGCAATTGTCGGAGGAGTTTAGTCCAGAAGGAATCCTGTTGGAGCGCGTCACCGCCGAAATCGCCCGGTTGCAGGCCACGGGTCAGATCGATATCAAAACCGATCTGAACATCACCTTCACCGGCGACAAACGGGTTCTGAGCGACCTCAAACTGCTGGCCAGATCGGGCTACGGCGAGGATTGCTTCGGCAACAATATTCCGCTACCGCGGGATCTGGCGTATCTGCGACGGTAGAACCCCAATAGCCAACTCAGCCATCGCTCAGTTCCACTATCGGCGCCCATAACCGCTCCAGGTCGGGCATGGCGTCGCCGAGCAACGGCCGCAGATAAGCCCGAAACGCCTCGGTCACGCCGGCGCCATCGGCGGCGATGAACGCATCGGGCATGGACCGGGTCTGGGCGGCGATGTCCCGCAAGTCCGCGAGCGCGTAACGCACTGCGTAATCGCCGACGCGCTGGATGACCACCGAACCGCTCGCGCCGCCCCCGCAGGCGTAATGCGCCGCCTTCTCGCCCACCTCGCGCGCCTCGCGGGCATCCACGCTGGATACTACTCCAGGGAACGACCGTTGGAGATAGCCGAAGGTATCGGCGCGCACCCGCTTGATACCCAGACTTTTCTGGACGATGGCGGCCAATTCGTCGGCCAGCGCGCCGCCTGAGAGTTGGAGATTGCCGTGGGCGTCCACTTCGGGCTCGCATCCGGCCTGACGCAGCAGATCGACCGTCACGGGAATTGTTTTGCCCTTCCCGTCGCGGCTTGCCCAAACCCCTTCCGAAATCGCCACGACGCAGCGGCTGTGCTGTTGGTACACACGCTCGATGTCGGCGAGATAGCGATCGATCGAAAATTGCCGCTCCGGCAGATAGATCAGATGCGGCCCATCGTCGTCGTGCTGGCGGGCCAGCGCCGCGGCCGCCGTCAACCAGCCGGCGTGGCGGCCCATGATCACGGCGATATAGACACCTGGCAAGGCGCGCATGTCGGCGTTGATCCCGCCCAGAGCGCTGGCGACGAACCGGGCGGCGGAAGGATAGCCGGGGCAATGGTCGGTGATGGGGAGATCGTTATCCACGGTCTTCGGGATGTGGATGGCCCGCAGTTCGTAGCCTTCCCGGTCGGCGTGCTCGGTGATGATCCGCACCGTATCGGACGAGTCGTTGCCGCCGATGTAGAAGAAAAAACGGACCTCGTGCTTCCGGAACACCTGAAAAATCCGCTGGCAGTATTCCGCGTCCGGTTTGTCGCGGGTGGAACCCAGCGCCGAGGAGGGAGTTCGGGCGACCCGTTCGAGATTATGGGACGTTGCCTCGGACAGATCGACGAAGGTCTCGGCGACGATGCCGCGCACCCCATGGCGCGCGCCCCAGACCCGGGTGACTTCGGGAAACTTGCGCGCTTCGAGCACCGCGCCGACCAGACTCTGGTTGATGACCGCCGTGGGTCCCCCCCCCTGGGCGATCACGACTTTACCGGTTAACCGACTCATAAACCGTTCCTCCCCCTGCTTGTCGTGTTTCAGCGAATACCCTCGAAATCGCCGTTAGCGGGGCTAACGATATCGTCGCCGGCCGCTGACTCGATCCAGCTCCCGCAACCGTTCCAGCTTCTCGCCGATCCGTCCTTAAGGTTGTCCTGGTTGTGCGGGTATAAAGCGCGGGCATTTTGAGGGAATCCCGGCCAGGCTACCCTAATTCACATCAACCGATCGGGTTCTGGCTTACAATTGTCCTGTAACCGGCGGATGGCCAAAGACCGGGCGCGCCTGACGGGTGATCCACCAACAGTGGCTCATGACTGGCTGCGGCATTTTCATTGCTGGTGAATTCTTTCCATTCACTGCGTCCGCACACCGATACTTTCAAAGGAGGTGCTTCCCTTGCCAGTATTGCGGCATTATCATCCTGGCCCCGGCCTGAGCGAAATTTTTGTTACTTGGCTGGCGACCGGGATCCAGTCTTTTGGCGGCGGTTCGTCCACCTTTTACCTCATTCACCAGGCCTGCATCAACAAGGG
>JAWOHQ010000069.1:0-5364 GCA_046485105.1 Candidatus Competibacteraceae bacterium
TTGGACAGCGACGACCGAGCCGATAGCGGTCAGGGTGGGTTGCCAGACGTCCTGTTGTACCGCGGCGGTGGTGACGGTCTCCGGCGGCGGGGTGAAGGCCGCGCCCTGGGTGAACATCGTCTGGAATTGCAGAACCTTGATTCCGGCGAGCGCGCCCACCAGAACCAGTAGGCCAAAGACGGTGAGAACGATCTTCCGGATCATACGGCTCCTCTGGGGATCAGAACGTGAGAGAAACAACGAACTGCGTTGAAGCAGGTGAGATTTCGGCGCATAATACATACATTCACGAATGTATGTAAGCACCGCAACGACTCCGGGAGCGCGTCGATGGCGAGAAAAACCAAGGAAGAAGCCGAGGAAACCCGCCAGCGCATTCTGGACGCCGCCGAGCAGGTGTTTCAGCGTCAGGGCGTCTCCCGCACGTCCCTGTCCCACATCGCGGCTGAAGCGGGCGTGACCCGCGGGGCCATCTACTGGCATTTCAAAAACAAAGTCGATCTCTACGACGCCATGATCCGGCGGGTGCTCGATCCCGAGGAGTCCCGGTGCGGTAGCGGCGCGCTGGCAGTCGCCGATCCTCTGCGCGCCATCCGCAGTTTAGCGGTGGATTTCCTGCAACGGGTAGCGTTGGACGCGCGCTACCAGCGCGTGTTCGAAATCGCCTGGCACAAGTGCGAATACGTGGACGAAATGGCCGCTATCCGCGATTGTCATCTGGAATGTGGCCGCCGCTTCATCGCCCTGTTGGAAACCGCCATGCGCCGCGCCCAGGATCTCGGGCAGTTGCCCGACAGTGTCTCTCCGCGCCAGGCGGCCGTGGGTATCATGGCGCTGCTGGATGGGCTGGTGGTGAACTGGACCCTGGAACCCACGTTGTTCCCATTGGCCGACTACGCTCCCGGCGTGGTGGACACCTATCTAGCCGGGTTGCGCGCCCGCGTTTGATTCTTTCGCGGACTTCGCATGGAGCCCGGTCCGGTCGCGGAAATTCGTGGGGCGCGGACCTTGCTGATCCTGGGCGACATGGTGACCACCGATCATATTTCGCCAGCCGGTTCCTTCCGCGAGGATGCGCCAGCCAGTATCTGCGGACGCGCGGCGTGGTCAGGGCGGATTTCAACAGCTATGGTTCGCGGCGCGGCCATCACGAACGGTTCCGGACGGCGGAGAGGTGAAGTTTCCCGCCCCTATTCCAGCGCATCTTGCCAAGCGCCGAGCCAATAGCGCAGGACGGTCGAAGGCAGGCCGGCCCACAGGCGGAACCCATCGGCGGTGGATAAATGACTCCCGAACGCCCGGGAATCAAAGGGAGCCATGCCCCGGAACGCCAGTTCCCGGACGCACTGCCGCAAACCGGTCAGGACCAGCACTGTATCGACGGAGGACTGATCCGCGACATCGTCGATCACGCCCGACAGGGTCAGCAGGGTCTTGCGAAACAAGGTCAGTTCCTCGGGAAACCGCATGGCCCCCGCCATTCCCAACCGATCCAGCAACCCCATCAGCCAGTTCATACCGGGGAAAGTCCCCTGACGCACCCGCCGCAACCCCGCCGCAACCCCGTCGCGCAACAACGTCTCATCGAATGGTTGGCCCAGGCTCGCGAGCGCCCGGCATACCCCAGCCTCGTCCTGCGCCAAGGCGTTCGCCACCGCCTGCACCACGGCGACGCGCTGGGCCTTGCTGAGCGAGACGACCAGCGCCCAGTCCAGAATCGCCAATCGGCCATCGGCGGTCAAGAACAGGTTGCCGGCATGAGGGTCGGCATGAAAAAAAGCCGCCGATCGAGGATGGCTCCAAAACGGCTTGGCGATCAACGCCTCGATCAGGGTCGCCGCGAGATGTTGGCGCACGTGGAGCGCGGGTCCGGGGTCGGTCACCTTGCGACCCTCGACCCGTTCCATGGCCGTCATGCGCGGCGTGCAGAATGGCAGCAGTCGCGGGATGAAAACCGTGGGGGAATCGGCGTGGAAGTCCGCCGCCCGCGCCAGATGAGCCTGTTCGCGGTCGAGCCGGACCTCATTCGCCAGCAGATGGCCCACGCTGTCGAACGTCTGACGATAATCCAGCACCGGCAGATCGTGAACCACGCAGCGTTCTTCCAGAAACGCGCCGAGCGCCGACCAGATCGCCAGCTCTTCTTGCAACCGCCGTTCGATGCCCGGTCGCAGCACCTTGAATACGCCTTGGCGAACCGTGGATTGTCCGGGGTCGCGCCAGACGAAAGGCACGACCACCGCCACGCTGGCCTCGGCGAGCGCCGCGGACGCCACCTCCAAACCCGCGACCTGGCCCCATTCCCGCTGGATAAGCGCCACGATCGCCTCCAGGGGCGTCGTGGGCGCCAAGGACTCCAGTCCCTGCAACTGTTCCCGCAGTTCGGGCGCCAGCCGCCGATCGCGCGCCACGACTTGCCCCAGCTTGTGCAGAGTCGGACATCGGCGGAGCAGGGCGACCAGCCGGCGCGCGGGACTCGCGTCGTGCGGCAAATGTAGCTGCTCGGCGAGAATGCGCGCCCGCCGTGGCGGCGATAACCGCTCCAGAAAGAACCACAGGCCTTCCAACAACAAGGGCCGGTAAGCCGCGTAAGTTTCGGGCAGGAGCCGCGCGAAATGAAACGCCTCGGCCAGCGCGCTCCAGTCCCGTGGGAGGATGGTATGGGTCAAGTCCTTACCCCCGCCCTTTTGGCATTGGAGATTCGGCGGCGAGCGGTTCGCTCAGGTCTTCGTAGAGCGCCTCCACCGGGCCATCGAACGGGAGAACGCTTGACGTAGCGGTCGGCGTGGTCGCGTTCGGCGCAAGTGACCTGCAAGTCGGGATAGAAGCTACAATCCGCTGCTGTCACCCGGAGCTTGACCTCGGCCATGTACGCCCGGCAGGGCCTACCGCGCAGGTGTTGGCGCAGGAGGATCGCGAAATTCATGGAGATTTCGTTGTGTCGGTCCGTGGCGCCGGTCATGGCGAACACTTCGCCGCGCATGAATTCGTGACGCTGCGCCTGCTGGTTTTCCCAGGGCAGATAGTCGTCGAAAGTGAAAGTCAAACGGGATGCAGATTGAGACATGGCCATGCTCCGCGAAGCGCTGGATAATGATCGAAGCTTAGCACGGCCCTCACCCACTCGATCCTGGCCCGGCTGCCCGGGGCCTTCGCCCAAACCGCGCTGCAAGACGCCGAGCAGCGCGAGAAAACCCGCCATGAACTGCTCGACGGTCTGAAGCGCGACCTGGAGCAGCCCGCGCCGGGCGGTCTCGATCTGGATGAAGTGACCGAGGCCGCATTGGAGATGCCGCCCCGGCCACCGGCGCTGTACGATCTGAACGACTTGGGTCGCGTGTTACAGCGGCCCGAATTGTTGCCGTCCGGCATCGAAGTTTCCGCGACGGCGGGTCACAAGGATCGAGCCTGGCAGCAACCGGGGATGCTGGAGCCGGTCCGCGTCACCACCGATCCCGTGTACTTCGAGGAACATGCCGATAGCGTCGAACTGTGGTTGCCGGGCAATCCGCTGTTTCCGAGCGAACCGCTCAGCGGCGAGGTGGAAAACCCCACCTGGGCCGCGTTCCGGGCGGTCTTGGCGAAGTGACGCCCGGATAATAGCTTGCAAGCCGAACCCCATTTCCCCACCGAATGCGCCAAGAGAACTCATGTCCATCGCCAACCGCCAGTTTGCCACCCGGGTCATTCACGCCGGTCAGTCGCCCGACCCCAGCACCGGGGCGATCATCACCCCGATCTACGCCACTTCCACTTACGTTCAGTCCAGTCCCGGCGTCCATCAAGGTTTCGAGTACAGCCGCAGCCACAACCCGACCCGTTTCGCCTACGAGCGCTGCGTCGCCGATTTGGAAGGGGGCGGCGCCGGCTTTGCTTTCGCCTCCGGGCTGGCGGCGTCGGCGACCGTGCTGGAAGTGCTGGACAGCGGCGTGCACGTCATCGCCCTGGATGACTTGTACGGCGGCAGCCGCCGGCTGTTCGAGCAGGTGCGCCGCCGCAGCGCCGGGCTGGAATTCAGCTACGCCACCTTCCAGGACCCCAGCGAACTGGAGCGTCTGCTGCGGCCCACCACCCGGATGCTCTGGGTGGAAACCCCCAGCAATCCCTTGTTGAAGCTGGTGGATCTGGAGAGGGTAGCCGAGTTCGCCAAGGCGCATGGCCTGCTGGCGGTGGCCGACAACACCTTCGCCACGCCCTGGATTCAACGCCCGCTGGAGTGCGGTTTCGACATCGTCCTGCACTCGGCGACCAAATATCTCAACGGTCATTCCGACGTGATCGGCGGGGTTGTGGTCGCTAGCGACCCGGCGTTGTGCGAGCGCCTGACCTTCCTGCAAAACGCCATCGGCGCGGTGCCCGGTCCGTTCGATTGTTTTCTGATTCAGAGAGGAATCAAGACCCTGGCGGTGCGGATGCGCCAACACTGCGCAAACGCCCAAGCGATCGCCGAGTGGTTGGAACGGCATCCACGCATCGAACGGGTGATCTACCCCGGCCTGCCCAGTCATCCCCAGCACGCGCTGGCGCGCCGGCAGATGCGCGGCGGTTTCGGCGGCATGATCGGCGCGGTGCTCGCGGGCGGTTTGGCGGAAACTCGCCGGTTCCTGGAACGCTGCCGGTTGTTCGCCCTGGCGGAGAGTCTGGGCGGGGTGGAAAGCCTGATCGAACATCCCGCGATCATGACCCACGCTTCGGTGCCGCCCGCAGTGCGCCAGGAACTGGGGATCGAGGATGGCTTGGTGCGGCTGTCGGTGGGGATCGAGGATGTGGATGATTTGATCGCCGACTTGGCGGAAGCGTTGGCTTGAATCACGAACCAACTGTGGAAGCCGATGATCGACGCGCGAGTCCCTTATGCCCCATCCCGATAAGCAATGCCATTTTTCTTGGTTCGATGATCGATGAAGGCGCTGTAAATTTCTTCGGGTCATTTATTACTGGAGAGACCCGATGAACGAGAATCGCCTTTTCCAAGCCCTGCTCGCCCTGACGCTAGCCGTCGGGACCGGTTCGGCCGCCCTCGCCCAGACCACCCTGCTGAACGTCTCCTACGACCCCACCCGCGAACTCTATCAGGAATTCAACGCGGCGTTCGCCAAACACTGGAAAAGCCAGACCGGCGAAACCGTGACCATCCGGCAGTCGCACGGCGGTTCCGGCAAGCAGGGGCGATCGGTGATCGACGGGCTGGAAGCCGACGTGGTGACCTTGGCCCTGGCCTACGACATTGACGCCATTGCCGAGCGGGCCCAGCTCCTCCCGCCCGACTGGCAGACGCGACTGCCGCATAACAGTTCGCCCTCTACCTCGACCATCGTGTTCCTGGTCCGCAAGGGCAATCCCAAGGGGATCAAGGACTGGGAC
>JAWOHQ010000071.1:0-3507 GCA_046485105.1 Candidatus Competibacteraceae bacterium
CAGATTTACTCCCACGTCGGGCAGGCGCGGATGGAAAAGGTGGTGGGGCGGTTGTGAGCGGAGGGTCGGGGGCACAGGGCAAAAGACAAGACCTGATAATCATCTAGCCGGCCCCCCAACTGGGTTTATAGTTCATCGTGGCAACGATTTGAACGTAACCCGGAGAAGAGGAGCCGAAGATGAAACTATACGGTGGAATTGACCTGCACTCCAACAACAGCGTGATCGCCTTGCTGGATGAAGAAGACCGTGCGGTCTATCGCCAACGTCTGGGCAACGATCTGGGCCTGATCCTGAGCCGGCTGGCGCCGCATCAGGCAAGTCTTGAAGGGTTGGTGGTGGAATCGACCTACAATTGGTATTGGCTGGTGGATGGGCTGATGGAGGCGGGCTATCCTTACAAGTGTAGGTTTTTTCATGTCTCACCTTCTGGTGTTGGTAAGGACAAACCATCCGTAGGGATGAGCAGTCCTCCCGGCCAGGGTTCTGGGCAACCGTGGCTGATGGGTAAGGGTTGATGATTGAAGATCGCGGCTATAATTAATGACCAACCCTGCTGGAAAATGCCCACTAACCGCCATCGGCGCCCTTGGCGGCGGGGTGAGCCCGGCACGGTGGGAAACGTGGCGGTCGGGATCGCGGCTTCGGCCTCGCCACCGACCGACAGCAGCCACCAGGTGGCGACGGCGATCGCTAACCACAGCCGTTCGGCCCGGTCGGGGTCGGTCATGCGGGTGTATTGCCACTGCCAGCCTCCCCGCTTGATTTTTTTGAAGCCCTGTTCGATATACCATTGAGAATGCCGCCATAACATTGACCGATTCGTTACTCAGGGCACGCGCGTCGTAGGCGGTGACCAGCGAAGCCGGCCGGCCATACGCAGACCATCGCGCATGTTCAGCCCCATGAGCGTCAGATTGATCGCTCCGGCGATCAGCTCGATGACCTGCACCACATAGAAGGTGGTGTCGAACGTCCCTGCGGTTGCCCACCGGTTCAGGAAGATTGCACTAGGCACGAGAACGAGCAGTCCGTTGGCCGCGATGAAGGGCATGCGCTTTTTCTTGGTATCGATCAGCCGTCCGCGCCGCGACTTGGATAGGAACAGGCCACTGCCTCCGGCAGCCGTGATCGCCGGAATCAGAATCCACAAGCCTAGTGTGACGATGAGCGACTTCAGTTGCGCCACTGCCGTCTGTGCGCCGAATAGCTCGACGAGGATGGTGGAAACGAAGAACATCGTCATGCAGAGCGAAGCGAGAATCCCAGCGATGAGGTGAACGCGCTTGGGCATGGTGGTGGTCCGTTCGATGTGCCGGATCAAGCCATGCACAGGTTGGGCACCGCAACCTTGCTGAACAGGTGCGGCGTCGCAACGGCACTGGAAGGATAGGCGTCCAAGGCACGGACGAAGTCGGGGTGGGTGAACGCGGCACGGAAGTGGTCGACCGTCTCCCACACGGCGTAATTCATGAACATGCAGCTGCCGCCGATGGCGCGATGCAGCTGCGTGGAGATGAAGCCGGGCTGGCGCTTCATCCAGTGAGCGTCCTTCTCCCAGGCAGCCATCAGCGCGGGGATGTCGGCCTCGGCCACGGTGAAGAGATTGACCAGGACGACGGGAGTGGCGGTGCCCTGAAGCTGCTGCTCGATGGGTACGACGGGATCCAGGGGGCGCAGGGAAAGCATGGAAACCTCCATTTGAGTTGGTTGCATAATGACAACTCGACACGAAGCAAGTGAATTATGGCTATATTGACATCACGATGTCAAAAAAGCATCCTATAGTCACATGAGCAAATACCAGCACACTCCATCCGGCAGAGCCTTGACCGACCTCGTCCTCGAACTGTTCCGGCTGAACAATCGGCTGCTTGCCGCAGGAGACCGGCTGGTTGCGAACATCGGCCTCACCAGCGCCCGCTGGAAGGTGCTCGGCACGATCTCCGCGGCAGAACGGCCCCAGCCAGTCGCCTGGCTCGCACGCGACATGGGAGGCAACCGCCAGAACGTCCAGCGGATCGTCAATGACCTCGTGAATGAAGGCTTGGTGGAATTTCAGCCGAACCCCCATCACCGGAGAGCGCCGTTGGTGGTGCTCACCGATGCGGGGAAACAGGCCTTTGATGAGGCGATGCGCCTTCAGATACCGTGGATCAACGAACTTTCGGATGGGTTACCGGTTACCGACCTCGAGACGACCCACCGCGTCATTGCCGCGCTCTGCGGGAAGCTTGAAGGCGATAGAGAAACGGAGCAGTCGGAGTAGGCTTAAATGCGTTTTCTGTTCCGTTTCTGAGACGACCCCGGCTTCATGCAACGGGCGCGGACGCAACGTGATTTCGCAGGGGTCGGGCCCTGGCGCGGGTGCGGAGGGGACGGCTGCTACCAGCGGCCCCGGTCGGGCGGTGAAACCCGACGTGGATCGTGTCGTTACCCCAATGATCGCGGGCCGGCGGCACCTTCAACCAGGCGAGCGCGGAATTCACACAGCACGGAGGCATCGCCGTCCGGGTCGGTCAATTTCAGGCTCAGGGCGTATTTCCAGTCGATCCGCGCGCGAACCGCCTCGGCCGCTTGGCGGTCGGAGAGTCCTTCGACCAATTGCATCACCGTGATCAAGGCCAGACGCCACGGGCTTTCCGCCGGTTGGCCGCGAGTGGGAAACCAGGGTGCAAACAGGGGATCGTCGAAGAGCGCACCGATTTCATCGCGCAGGCGAACGTACCAGTTGCCCTTGGGAAAGGCGGCCCGCGCGACCCGTTGGGTTGCTTCGGGAACCGGGGGAATCTCTCGTGGCTGGAGCGACATAGCGATCCTCCGCAGGTCAAGGATGGGGATGACTCCCAGTCTATCAACGACACCCACGTCGGACTCGCCCTCTATCACCACTTCAGATGAGATTCGATCCAGAATCGAATTCGCCAGCAGTATCCACTGCGCCTCAGACCTTATCGTCATGCCGGGAACCTCGCCGTTGAAGCTGAGCGCCCGCAACCCGTTGCGCGGCAAGGTCATCAGTTGCCGGAAAGGCGCGGTCAACGCCGAAGTGAACCTGCGACTGGCGGGCGGCCAGACCGTCACCGCCATCATCACCAATGAGAGCGTCGACCGGCTCGAACTCCAGGACGGCGACGAGGCGGTTGCGGTGTTCAAGTCCTCCAGCGTCATGCTGGGCGTTAAAGCGTAGGGGGTTCCAACTCCTGCTCGATCGCCGGATGGAACGCAGCTATTCCCCCCTGTGGCCAAGGGGGCGTTGATTTGAGCCGCCCACCCTCGAACGGCGCGGATTCACTCCGCCTTCGACCGCCGTAACCGGATTGATGGCCCTGAGCATCCGGCCGCCGGCGATTCGACCGCCTCGGGCGCGAGCGACCGGTGGCAACCGGCGACGACAAAGCTCGAAATTCGACTCACAAAAAAGCCCGCGAGCAGCGGCCCAATGAGTCCATTCATGACTGCAGCGTCGACCTGGCCTTGCAAGCCGATCCATTCGGGAATGTAGGC
>JAWOHQ010000102.1:0-3764 GCA_046485105.1 Candidatus Competibacteraceae bacterium
CGCCACCGCCCGCAGGCGGCGCTGGAACATCAACCGATCCTGCTCGTTGGGGATCGCCGTCGCCAATTGCTGGATCAACTCCTTGGGACTGGTGACTTGCACCGCCGTTTTGCGGATGAGGACTTTGGCGACCGGACCCAGATAGACGACCAACTGCTGTTCGATCTGCATCAACAGGGCCGAATCCCAGCCCGGCAGTGCATTGGGCGGCGGCTACGGCGCTTGAACCGGCGCCACCCGGATCACGGTGGAGCCATCGGCCGCGATCTCGCGCTCCACCAGCTTCAGACTTTCCAGGGCGGCGATGAACTCACCGGCTTCCTGGTAGCGATCATCCGGTGATTTAGTCAACGCCTTGGCCAAGGCGTCGTCCAGTTCCAGCGGCAGCCGAGGGTTCAACAGCGTGGCTTTGCGGGGCGGCTCGTTCAGCACCTGGTACATCAATTCGCTGGCCCCGCGCCCGGTAAACGGCCGCGAGCCAGTCAACATCTCGAACAGCACCACGCCGGCGGCGTAAAGGTCGGCGCGTCGGTCGGCTTCTGCGCCCCGGAACTGCTCGGGCGCCATGTAGCCCGGCGTTCCCACGGTCATGCCGACCTGGGTCATGCCACTGACCGTTTCCATCCGGGCGATGCCGAAGTCGGTCACTTTCACCTGCCCGTCCGCCAGCAGGATGATGTTGCCGGGCTTGATGTCCCGGTGGACCACACCGTGGATGTGCGCGTGGCCGAGCGCCTGCAAGACTTGGACGATCACTCCGACAGCGTTGGCCAGCGGCAGCGGTTGGCGGTCCTTGAGATAGTCGCGCAGTTCCCGCCCCTGCACGTATTCCATGACGATGTAGGGCGCGTCGTCCTCCTCGCCGTACTCGAAGACCGTGACGATGTTCGGATGCAGACAGCGGCCGGCGGCCCTTACCTCGCGGCGAAATCGCTCCAGCCACTCGGCGCCGTCGCCCCCGCTCAACAGGCGGCGATGAATGGTCTTGATCGCGACCTGCCGATCGATCGCTACGTCGTGGCCGAGATAGACCACGCCCATGGCGCCGCGGCCGAGCACGCCCGCCACGCGATAGCGGCCGATGTTGACCGGCCGCGCGCCGCTGGTGTCGCCGCTGTCGATCATCTTAGTCGCCCAACATCTTCATGGCGTTTTCCAGGCTCAAGCGCATCCGGTTAAACGACTGCGAAAGCGAGGCGATTTCGTCGGAACCTTTGCGGACGTATTCCGGCACGTCCGGCTTGCCCATGCTGACCTCGCTGGCGATCGCCGACATCCGCGTCACAGGTCGGATCACCACAAAGTGCAGCAAGACGTTGAGCAGCACCAGCAGCAATACGAAGACCCCGCTGAGCAGAATCATGAAGGTAGTGAAGGTTTGCTGGGCGCGCGCCAGCGGCACCGACATCGGCACTGTCACCACTTGGGCGCCGATGATCTCGCCCATCTTCCAGCCGAAGCCGTTGTTGACGCCGTAAATGTCGGTCATGGTCTTGGGGGCGTCTTCGACTTTGCCGTGGCAGACCAGGCAGCCTTCGTCGTAGATACCCAGCGGCCGCGCCAGATTGAGCATTCGTCCGGTGGGGGTGTCCCGCTCGACGATCAGTTCCTTGCGGTCCGCGTTATTGCGGAATTCGTGGATGATGTCCGCTTCCCAGTCGCTGGCTCGATCGTTCGGGTTGGTTGGATTGAGCGCGGCTTCCTTGTAGGTAAAATCGGGGAAGGTTTCACGCAACGCCTGGAAGCTCTGTCCGGCCGCGTAGGCCGCCACCGTCTGCGGCAGAAACTGCCGTTTCATCTGCAGGGTCAACAGCGGCTGAATCTGTTGGGCCGTGTAGGCGCGGGCGCCCAGCGCGCTCTCCATCATGATGCGCGCGTTCTGCAGCACTTCCTCGCGGGCATTCTCCTTGAGGATGCGGTCGGACAGGTAAGCCGCCAGCGCCAGGCCGATCATGAACGCCAGCAGCAGCACCAGGTTAAATTTCATGCGCAGACCCATGGGGGAACTCCTCGAACGTCAATAGGGGGCGGTATCGCTTGATTTCTCGATGAACCGTTCAATTCACGGGCCGACAACCTTGATTGAAGCCGTCGTGCGCCCGGCTGAAACCAACCAGGCTGAAGGGGATGGCAAACCGCTCGGTGGCGGGCCAAGTCGGCCAGAACCGCAGGTAAACCGTCACCTGACGACCCGCGCGCAATTGTTGGACCAGATCGGGGATGTCCTGATCGATGACCAGAATCATTTTTTTTCGGGCGAGTTGGTCGCCGCGAATGGGCGGTTTATCGTCCACCAGCAGTTGCAGATCGGTGAAGGAGGCATCGATTTCCGAATCGGTAACCACCAGAAGATGGTCGCCGTTGAAGACCAGTTGCACCGACGTTGAATCGTAACCGTCCGGAGTGATCGCGGGTTCGCTGATCAGCAGGCAACGCGATTGGCGGGTGATCGGATCGGGCTGGATGATAGGCGTCCAGGCGGCTTGCGCCGTCGCGATACCCGCCAGCGCCAGCCCACCGCATAACCCCGACGCGGCCCACCGCCGCCAGCGGCGGCTCGCTCTGCTCGGGCTGAATTTTCGTTGGGTGGCCAACACGATGATACTCACCTCCATTTTCTGGCTTGTTTCAATGATTCACAGTGGTTTTGTTGAATCGCCACGACTCGGCTGACGCCTCTGGTTCGGCGTCCGGGTTCGCTGGCGCGCTGTTTCAAGTATAGTGTGAGCTTAAATAGTCGCCACGGTATAATCGCTCCCGCAGAAGACCCGGAGGTCCACCGACCATCGGGAGCGCGGAAAGCGTCAACCGGTCGCCAACCAGCCGCTGGTATTTTTCGATTCCGCGATAACCACCCGAAGCTTACCCACTTCACCCCAGACCAACGGAGCCCAAGCCATGAGCCAAACGTGCCGCATCGAACTGGATGGAAAGCCTCATGAATTCCCGATCATCGAAGGAACCGAGCAAGAACGGGCCATTGATATCAGCACCCTGCGCGACCGCACCGGCTACATCACGCTGGACGACGGTTACGGCAATACGGGTTCCTGCACCTCGTCCATCACCTACATCGATGGTGATAAGGGCATCCTGCGTTATCGGGGCATCCCGATCGAGCAACTGGCCGAGCACGGCACCTTCGTGGAAACCGCTTGGCTGGTCATTTGGGGACGACTGCCCACGGCGGAGGAATTGCAACGTTTCCGCAATCGGCTCACCGCCAACGAAATGCTGCATGAAAGCTTGCGCAGTCATTTTGAGGGCTTCCCGCCCAACGCCCATCCCATGGCGATCCTCTCGGCGATGATCAACGCCATGAGTTGCTACGAGCCGGAAATGATGGAGATCGAGGACGAGCGCACCTTGGAGCGGGCGGCGGCCCGGATCATTTCCAAGGTCCGCACCATCGCGGCGGCCAGTTACAAGATGTCCATCGGCCAGCCGTTGATGTACCCGCGCCCCGATTTTAGTTACTGCAAGAACTTCCTGCACATGATGTTCTCCGTTCCCTATCAGGAATTCGATCCGGATCCGGAGATCAATCGCGCCCTCTCGCTGTTTTTGATCCTGCACGCCGACCACGAGCAGAATTGTTCGACCAGCACGGTGCGAATGGTCGCTTCCAGCGGCGCCAACATGTTCGCCAGTTGCGCGGCCGGGGTTTGTGCGTTGTGGGGGCCGTTGCACGGCGGGGCCAACGTGGCGGTGGTGGAAATGTTGGAGTTCATTCGCCAGTCCGGCATGAGCGTGGCCGATTACGT
>JAWOHQ010000124.1:0-4574 GCA_046485105.1 Candidatus Competibacteraceae bacterium
GTCGCTGACACCATCCTGGGCGGCATGGTGCAGCGCGGCGATCCGCGCTATGCGCAGTACAAAGACTTCATTGCGCGTGAACTGGTGCCTTCGGCGTCCACGCGGTAAACCCGGTACACCTCGCCTTCGCGGTCGCCCTTGGCGTCGAAGGAAATCGGACCGCTCAGGCCCGGAAAGTCCTCCAGATTTTCACGCAAATACTCGGCGATTTTGGCTCCATCGGCGGACTCGGCACCGGCGATGCCGGCCACCGCCACTCGGAACCCGTCGCCGGCCAGCACCGCCCAGATCGAGGAGGGCGACTCGTTATACTTTTCCTGATAGGCGTCCAGGAACGCCTTGGCCTCCGGTGTATCCAGGTCTTGCGGCACCGGCGGGCTGAGGAAATAGAAGCCTTCGGCGGCTTCCTGGCCCGCGATCTTCACCAGATCGGGGTTGTTAGTGGCGTCGCCGCCCAAAAACGGCGTCGGCCAGTTCATGGCCTTCTTCTGCCGCAGCAATAGGCCGGCTTCCGGATAGTAACCGGTGAACAGCACCAATTCGGGATCGGCGCCCCTGAGCTTGGTCAGGATGGCGTTATAATCGCGCTCGCCGGGGGTCAGGGCGTCGAAGAACACCACGGCCACGCCCTGTTCCTTCAACAGCGCGTTGGTCTCGTCGGCCAGACCCTTGGCGTAGGACGTGCTGTCGTGCAGGATGGCGACTTTCTTGAAACCCAGTTTCTCGATGGTCTGCGCCGCCATGCGGCCCTGCTCGTCGTCGCGCGGCGCGGTGCGGAAGAATTGCTTGAAACCCTTTTCGGTCAACCGGATGGCGGTGGAACCGTTGGCGATCTGCGGAATCCCCGCTTCGTCATAGATGGACTGGCTGGCCTCGGTGACCGAGGAGCCGTAAGTGCCGACTACTGCCGCGACATTCCGGGTGATCAAACGCTGCGCGGCCAGAGAAGCGGTGCGCGGATCGCCGCCATCATCCTCGGTCACCACCTCGATCTTCCGGCCCAGCACGCCGCCCGCGGCGTTTTGCTGCTCGGCGAGCAATTCGACGATCCGCTTCATCCCCTGTCCCTCGCTGGACCAGGATCCGGTCAGCGGCGCCATCAGGCCGATCCGGATCGGGTCCGCCGCCTGAGTCGGACCGCCGCCCAACGCCAAACCCACCACAACGGCCAACGCCCATAAGTTCTTCGTCATTCTTCCGCTCTCCTCGTGGTTGCGACCGGCGCGGGAACGCCGTCCGGCGCCGGTCGGGATGATGTTGTCAGTTCCAAACAATAGCAGTGAATTTCAAAAACCGTCAAACTCGATGCACTCGCGGTACGGGCAGCCGGATTTCCACCGACGGCGCGGTCGTCGCCGCCTCCACGATCTCGTCTTCCTGTTCCGAATCATCGCGGCCGCCGGGCAGCCAGCCGGGGACCGGACCGTTGTTGCGGGCGCCCAGCGTGACAAAATCGAACAGGCTCGAATCAGCCAGATGCGAGGGCGCCACGTTTTGCAGCGCGGCGAAGATGTTCTCGACCCGCCCCGGAAATTGCTTCTCCCATTGCCGCAGCAACGCCTTGATCGCCTGGCGTTGCAGGTTCGGCTGCGAGCCGCACAGATTGCAGGGAATGATCGGAAATTGCCGAACCTCCGCGTAAGCGGCGAGATCGCGCTCCCGGCAGTAGGCCAGCGGCCGAATCACCACGTTCCGGCCGTCATCGCTCAGCAACTTGGGCGGCATCGCCTTGAGCGTGCCGCCGTGAAACAGGTTCAGGAACAGGGTTTCCAGAATATCGTCGCGGTGGTGGCCCAAGGCGATCTTGGTCATGCCGTGCTGGGCGGCGAAGGTGTAGAGAACCCCACGCCGCAGACGCGAACACAGCCCGCAAGTGGTCTTGCCCTCGGGGATAACCCGCTTGACCACCCCGTAGGTATCCTGCTCGATGATGTGAAAGGAGATCCCCAAGCCGCGCAGGTAGTCGGGCAACACCTGTTCGGGAAAGCCCGGTTGCTTCTGGTCGAGGTTGACCGCCACCAACTCGAATCGCACCGGCGCCCGCGCCTGCAGCTGACGCAGGATGTCGAGCAGGGCGAACGAGTCCTTGCCGCCGGACAGGCACACCATGACCCGGTCGCCGTCCTCGATCATGTTGAAATCCTGAATCGCCCGGCCCACGTTCCGTCGCAGGCGTTTGTGGAGCTTGTTCCAATTCACTTGCTGCTTGCGGACCGCTGCCGTCATCGTCGCCACCTCGGAAATCGCGCATGACTGGAACTGTACCCTAAACCCCCTGGATTGCGCCAAGAATGCGACTTGCCGGACGCCGGTAGGGGGGCTAGACTGAACCGGGTAATGTGACAATTTATTGAATGTCGCGTAACCGGTTATCAGCCTGATTCCGACCCCCGAACTGTAGAGACAACAACCCCCATTGCCCGGAGAATCCCAACATGGAGATCACCGACATCGAACACACCAAACACCGGCTCGTCGAACTGCGCGTCGAGCACCGCGATCTGGACGACGTCATCGCCCGTTTGGCCAAGGACCCCCTGGTCGACGAGTTGGAACTGAAACGGTTGAAAAAACGCAAGCTCCATCTCAAGGACATGATCACCCATCTGGAAAGCAAGCTCATTCCCGACCTCAACGCCTGAGCCGGTTGGAAACATGAGGCCGCTCGTCTGACGATTCACGGCGGCCTCATTTCTTCATGCATCCCCCTTCTCCCCCGTGATTGGCTCGACTCGCCATATTTTTCGTGGTGCAGCGCGTTGGCTTGGCCGACCCAGTCATCCCACTGCTCCAGATTGTCCAGCGTATCGGCCGCCCTGGATTTCAGGCCCTCGACCATGCCGCGGACTTCGTCCACCCGCTCCCTGGCTTCATTGGCGGTACTCTCAGCCAGCTTCAGGGTCTGATCCCGCAGTTTCTCGCCTTCTTTGGCGAGCGAATCCACGCGCCCGCCGATTTCTTCCCGTGCCCGATCCACCGCGTCTTTACGGGGTTCGGTGACGGATTCGGGGATTTTGATCTGGGTATCGTGTTTCATGTCGCGCTCCTTCGGGCTATCGCCTCGGTTTCGATCGATCACCAGATACACTCTAGCGCTCAAAACTAGTGCAAACACCCTAGCCAAGCTCCAAAAATCGCGCCGCTCCGGTTAATTTGGCGCGCCGCCAACCCCCGGCTCCCGGGATACTGCTATGATTAGGATTGCTCGCGACCTCCGATCCGTACTCGACCGCCAAGGCCCATCGGATCGCACTTCACCCGAAATACCAGACCGACCCTCCCATGATCCTGAGCCGTTTCCTCAAACTCAAGTGGCAACAGGCCGATCCCAAGGCCCGCGAACCCGCCGTGCGGGAACCGGCGAACGGCGATCCGACGTTTGTTCAGCAGGCCCAACAAAATCCCGATCCAGCCATGCGCCGCGCGGCGTTGGCGCGGCTGGACGATCTGGATCTGCTGCGCGATCTCGCCAGCGCGGATGTCGATGAGGATGTGCGCGCCGCCGCCCAGGCGCGCTACCGATCCCTGCTGGCCGGCCAGACCGCCAACCATCCACCGCTCGCTGTCCGTCTGGAACGGTTGCGAAACGAAGCCGACCCCGATCTGGCGGCGTTCCTGGCGCGGCAAGCCGCCGAACCCGAACTGCGGCTGGCCGCCCTGGAGCGCGTCGACGCGGAAGCGCTGCTGGCCGAAGTCGCGCTCCAGGATTCCCATTCGGAGGTCAGGCTGACCGCGCTGGAGCGGATTCAGGATCCCAACCTCCTCGAGCCCATCGCCCGCCAGAGCCGCAATCGGGACAAACGCCTGTACCGCCAAGCTCGGGAGCGCCTGGACGCTCTAACCGCCGCGCAAGCCCGTTCGACACATCTTGAAGGGCTGTGCATCGAAATGGAACAGCTGGTTTGGGACGGCGAAAGCGGACCGAATGCCGGCCGCTTCCCCAAACTGGACCAGGAATGGCGCGAAAATGCAGCCTTCGCCCCCTCCGAAGTCCGGGAGCGCTATGTCCAGGCGCGCGCCCGCTTCCTGGCCGACCGGCAAACCAGCGCCGGTCGGCGCGCCCAACGGCTGGACCTCATCGCCGCCCTGGACACTCTGCTGGAGCGGTTGCGCCACGAATTCGAACCCAGCGCCGAACTCGATGCGGCGATTCGCTACGCCACCCACGAAGCGCCGGCCGCCTGGACTTATCTCGGACCAGTTCAGGATGTGGATGGCCGCCGCCTGGAGGCGCGCTTCCAGCAACGGGTTCAGGAGATCCACGACCAGGAACGGCTCTTGCGCCGCAACCACCAGCGCGCCGAACGCCTGCGCGAACTGTTACGGCAAGGGGAAACCCTGTTCCACCAACCCAGCGAAGTGCGCGAGGCGGATGTCAAACAACTGCGCCATCATTGGGAGGGTTTGGAACGCCCTGAATCCCGCGACCTGACCCGCGAGCTGCAAAACCGTTTCGATGGTTTGCTCGATCGGCTGCGCGCCCGCCTGCAACGGCAGGTCCAGCAACGCGACGAGGAGTGGCGGGAACTTCAGGATCTGGTCGGCCAACTCGAAGCCGCGGCCGAGAACGGCGA
>JAWOHQ010000212.1:0-4341 GCA_046485105.1 Candidatus Competibacteraceae bacterium
GCCCATCTGCATCCCGATCCGACGAACCGCCGGGATGCGCCGCCGCGGGTGGCCACCAGCGCGCTTGGGGTGCTCGATGCCGAGGAAATTTTGGCCCAGGCGGAACCGATCCTCGAATCGACCCGCTCGGCTTGACCTGGTTTGGAGTTGACCATGAACGACCGATCCCGCCACAGATCCTCTCTCATCCTCTTGGCCGCATTCGTTGCAAGCCCCCAGACCGCCGTGCCGGATCCGGTACCGTCGGCGTCGCCGCCGCCCGGCGTTCACGCTTCGGCCGGCGCCTCCCTGGCGCCGGCCGAAGCGTACCCGGCGGCGATTCAAGCCCTGCTGGATCGTGGGGGGCGGTTGGCCGGACGCGGGATGGTCGGCGATCTGCCCTTCTGGATCCTCGAGACCCCAGCGGGGAAGCAGACCTACGTCACCAGCCCGCGCGGCTTGGTGATCCGGGGACAGGTGTACGAGTCCGGCGGCTTGCTCAAGCTCGATACCACGGCGGCGGTCCCGGTCATCCTCGATCCGGCCCGCCAGCGGCGCGAGGGTCTCCAGCCGCTGCTCGGCGGGACGGATGCCGCGCCCACCCCATCTCCCGCGACCCTGACGGAAGATTCACCGGCGGCGCCGATCCTCGATGACCCCGTGGCGGCGGTGGAGACCTTGGCTCGGGGGCCGACCGGCCCCGAGGCGGTCTGGGCGGATCTCGCTCAGGCGACCGTCATCGAGGAAGGCGCCCGCGGCGCGCCGCTGGTTTATGCGTTCATCGATCCCTATTGCCCGTATTGCCACCAACAGTGGCGCCTGCTGCGCCAGCCCGTCGCGGATGGGGCGCTCCGGGTCCGCTGGGTGCCGGTCGCGGTGCTCGAAGCCTCGAAGCGGCAGCTCCCGCAGGTGTTGGGCCTGCTGCCGCCGACCGACGCCGAAGGACTGACGCGCTGGATGACGCGGCGCATGGGGGAATCTCGCACCGACGCTCGAGCCAAGCTGGCGCTGGTTCGCAATCAGGCGTTGTTCGGTCGTCTGCAGGCCAACAAGGTTCCGGCGCTGCTGTACCGCGCGGCGGATGGCCGGGTCATCCTGCGGGCTGGACTGTCACCCCTGGCGCCTGCCGTGCCCGCGCGGTGAACGCCGCCAAGCGGACGCACTGACTCATTCGCTCACTGACGCACTGACGCACTGACTTATAAGCATATCGACTCATTCACTCACTGACTCACTTACTGACCGACACATAAACTTACTGACTCACTTGCTAACCGACGCATAAACTCACTGACTCACCGATGAATTCGCCTTCCTAACCACAGCCATCGAGGTGAAGGCATGAGCGCCCCGCGGAATGTCCACGTCAATCCCGCCTATCTGGGAACCTACCTGGCGGCTCGAGTCCCGGCGTCGGCCCCGGAGCAACCCACCGCTTCAGAGCCCTTCCCGGAGGAGACGGTTCAACCGTTACCCCGACCCCGGACGGCGGGCGGTTCCCCGGTCGATGCTCGCGATCCTCCGGCGCCCGCCGGGGGGCGGAGTCACGGATGGCGCTCCGCCAGCGCCTCGCGCTGATTTTGGCGGGCGGCGCGCTGCACGCGGACCTGGTGGCTGCCGTTCTCGATCGACCCACCACCGAGCCGCCCACCATTGAGGTGTTGGAGGCCAGTCAGGTCCAGGCGAGTCAGTGGATCGAAGCGACCACGCAGGAGTTAGCGCGCGCTTGGAACGGTTCCAGCGCCGGCGTTGCCGACGCGGGCGCCTCGACGCCCGCCGGCCAACTGTCGGACGAGCACCGCTACGAAATCGCGCGGTTGCTGGTTGATTTTTTGCGCGCGCATCCCGACGGGCCGACGCGAATCGAGCCGGCGCGGCTGGCCGCGTACCTGACCGCGCCGGAGACCCCCCGCCGGGCGGTCGCTCCCGATTCGGGACAGCGGCTGGCGGAAGCCCGCGCGCTCGCCCGCGTGCTGGGCGCGGCGCTGCGCTGCGACTTTCAGCGGGAGCTGACGACGGTGCTCGGCGAGGCCTGGACCGCGCTTGCCGGGACCGCCGCGCGCCAGGCCGAATCGCTCGACCAAGCCATCGCCCTTGCCCCCGAAGCACGGCGGATCGCCTGGCAACGCCTGCTGGATGTCGGCGGCGCGCTGTATGCCGCCACGCTGGCGCGGGTCCATCACGATTCGGTACGGATGATTCAGGCCTATCAGGACTGTCTGAACGGCGGGGACGTCGCCGGCGCGGACCGGCTGGCGCGAGCGTACCAGGAGCGCCGCCTGGGCTATGCAGGGATTCCGCATTATTTCCAAGTCGCCGTCGAACTGATCGACCGCTGGGTGCGGGCGGCCTTGGCCGTTGCGGAGGAACCGGCAATACGGGAGGTGCCCGCGACCGAGCCAGGTGGAGCCGGCGGTGGCGCGACACGCCGGCGGCGAACCGCGCCGGCCGCGCCCGGCGGCGGAGGGAACGGGCCATGACCGACCAATACGCTGTGGCGGACTCCGACTGGAGCGACCGCTGGCCGCAACGGATTGCGATGCTGGCGCGGGTCGTGCGCGGCCTCGACCCGGCCGGGTCCCTCGATCCCGACGCCTGGCTCCAGACCCTGACGCTGGCGCGCTTGCTCGAACGGCTGTCGAATGAGTCCGGGGCGGCGGTCGCGCTCCGCACCGCCATCCGCGATTACCTGGAGCAACTCCCTGGGCATGCCGAGGGCGACGGGCGACGAATGCGTCTCCACCACGAAGTCACCCGGTTGCTGCTGGCCGGTGGCGTCGAACCCCTGACCGCCGCCGAGATCGAGGAACTGGGCTTGACGCCCTGGGATGAGGTCGAGGAGGGGTGATGGCGGCTTCCACCCGGCGCGGGCGCGGTTCCCACGCCGATCTCTACCAGGAAGTAACGGATCGCATCGTGACGATGATCGAGGCCGGCGCCGCGCCGTGGCGGAAGCCCTGGACCACGCCCCGGCTCCCCGGCGTGCCCGCCTTGCCGGTCAACGCCGCGACCGGCCAGTCGTACCACGGCATCAACGTGTTGCTGTTACTGCCGTTGTCCCTGTTGTTCGGCGATCCGCGCTGGTGCAGCTATCGGCAGGCGGAAACGCGCGGCTGGCAGGTGCGCCAGGGGGAACGGGGAACGCCGATTTGTTTTTACAAACTGCTAGAGGTCGCGCCGGAGGACCGGGACGATCTAAGAAACTGTACAAAAACTCCCCTCTCCCTGTGGGAGAGGGGCTGGGGGTTATGGCTTTATTTTCAATTGGTTAGTCCGCAAGAGGCTGTACAAAAACGCCTCTAAGAGCGCTGGTGGGGGAGGGGGACGAAGCGGTCCGGACCGTGCCCCTGCTGCGGCGCTCGACGGTGTTTCACGCCTCGCAGATCGAGGGCCTGCCGACGCTGGAGGAGGCTTACGGCGCGGGCGAGCCCTCACCGGAGGCGGCGTGGGACGCGGAAGCCCACCTGGAGGCGCTTCTGGCGCGCAGTGGCGCCACGATCGAACACCGGGGCGCTCGCGCCTACTACCAGCCGGGCGCGGATCGCATCGTCCTGCCGCCACGCGGGCGGTTTCCCAACGCCGGGGCCTACTACGGGACGGCCTTTCACGAACTGGGCCACTGGACCGGGCACGAACGGCGGCTGAACCGACCGTTCTCCTTCGACCGGAGCGCGCCGGACTACGCTCGGGAGGAGTTGCGCGCGGAACTGGCCAGCGCCTTTCTCAACGCCGAACTCGGCTGCCAGCACGATCTGGACGAGCACGCCGCCTATCTGACGATGTACCTGGAGTTGCTGCGCCAGGACAAAAAGGAAATTTTTCGGGCGGCCAAGGATGCCCAGGCCATCGCCGATCTGATTCTGGACCGGCATCCGCGCCTGCGGTTGGAACAGGGGGTGGCCGTGCCCTGGACCCGATCGCCGGAACCCGACGGGTTGATGCCCGCCACCGTCGATCCTCCAGCGCCGATCCGAAACTTCGACGAGCTACTGATCGCCCACCAGCGCCTGATCGGCAGGGCGCTGCGGGAGGTCGTCCGGCGTGGCGACGATGAGGGGTACCTGGGGCGGCTGGTCCGCGAGTTTGAAGCGGCCCTGCCGATTTCGACCGCCGTAATCGCCGTACCGTCCGGGCGGGCGCCGCTCCAATAGTGTTCGGCATATCAATTGCTAATAACTTTAGGATATAATTTTCTAATTTATAATCAAGTTGTTATTTGAAATCATACTTCACTGCCTGCCTCGGGACTCTAGTTTAATCCAGCGACGACTGAGGGTAGAGGAAGCGAGTCACCTTGGTGGGCAGTGCCATCTGATGGAATGAACCTATGCTGACTTTTGAAAAGATTATTGAACCGGTGAT
>JAWOHQ010000489.1:0-9014 GCA_046485105.1 Candidatus Competibacteraceae bacterium
CCTGATCCAGGTCGTGCAACCGCCGATTAAGAGTCCGGCCATGACCGGAGAATGGGAAGCGCATTTGAAGCGCGTCCAGCGCGGCGAGGCGGATCTGGATCACTTCATGGCCGATATCGCCGATTATGTGCGCGGGGCGGTCGGCCAGGCGTTCGCGACGGCGACTGCGTCCCCCGGTCCCGCAGCCGCCTTCCCTGGTTATCTGGCCATGAATGGCGAAGCAGCGAACGTCCCACCGCGCCGGGAGCCGGTGGGGGTGGATCGCCTGGAAGACTTGTTGCGGACCGTTTTTCAGTTACCGGGATTTCGACCCCATCAGGAATCGGTGTGCCGAATGGTGACCGAGGGCCGCGATGTGTTGCTGGTGATGCCGACCGGGGCCGGCAAATCGCTGTGCTTTCAGTTGCCGGGCATCGCCCGAGCCGGGACGACCCTGGTGATTTCCCCTCTGATCGCCTTGATGGAGGATCAAGTCGCCAAGCTCTGCGAACTGGGGTTGCGCGCCGAGCGCATCCACTCCGGTCGGGATCGGGCGACCTCGCGCCAGGTGTGCGTCGCGTATTTGCAAGGTGAGCTGGATTACTTGTTCATCGCCCCGGAACGGCTCGGTGTGCCGGGCTTTCCCGAGATGCTGGCCAAGCGCAAGCCGGTGCTGATCGCGGTCGATGAAGCGCACTGCATTTCCCAGTGGGGCCACGATTTTCGCCCGGATTACCGGATGCTGGGTCGCTATCTGCCGCTGTTGCGGCCAGCTCCGGTGATCGCACTGACCGCGACCGCGACCGTGCTGGTGCAGGATGACATCGTCCGGCAACTCGATATCAACACGGCGAACCGCTCCATCCACGGTTTCCGCCGGGCCAATCTGGCGGTGGAGACGGCGGAGGTGCGAGTGCCGGACCGGCATGAGACGGTTCGCCGGATTCTGGCGGACCCAGGGCGGCGGCCGGCCATTGTGTACGCGCCGACCCGCAAGGAAACCGAATCGCTCAGCTTGGCGTTGGGCGCGGACTATCCCAGCGCCGCTTACCATGCTGGAATGATGCCGTTGGAGCGCGAGCGGGTGCAAGGCCGGTTCAGCGCTGGGGAGCTGGCGGTGATCGTCGCCACGATCGCTTTCGGCATGGGCATCGACAAGGCGGACATCCGCACCGTGATTCATACCGCGTTGCCGGGTAGCATTGAGGGCTATTACCAGGAAATCGGCCGGGCCGGACGCGACGGCCGACCGGCCCGCGCCATCCTGCTTTATTCCTATGCCGATTTGCGCACCCACGAATACTTTCACCGGCGCGGCTACCCCGAGCCGGAGCAACTGACGCAGGTATTCCGACTGCTGGGCGCCGACCCGCAGCCGAAGGCCGTGCTGTGCGGCCAACTGGGGATGAACCCGGAGGAGTTCGACAGCGCGGTGGAGAAGTTGCTGGTGCATGGCGGCGCGCGGCGGGATGGCGAAGGCCGCTTGTGGCGGGGCGAGGACGGTTGGTTGCCACCCTACGAGCGGCAACGCGAGCGCAAGTTGATCGAGTTGCAACACGTTCTGGATTTTGCCGACAAGGCGACCGCCTGCCGGATGGTGCGGCTGGTCCGGCACTTCGGCGACCGGGACGACGACCAACCCTGCGGGATTTGCGACGTGTGCGCCCCTCAGGCGGTCGTGGCGCGGCGCACCCGCCCGCTGACCACCGCCGAGTCCCAATGGGTCTTGCAGGTGCTGGAGAGCTTGCGCTGGCGCGAGGGACAGACCGTTCGGCAGTTGCACGAGAAACTGACGAATGCCCCCGGCGATCGCCGCGCCTTCGAGCAGTTGCTGGACGCCATGGCCGGTGCCGGGTTGGTCGAAATCCAGGATGATTCCTTCAGTCGCGACGGCAAGGTCATCCCGTTCCGGCGGCTGTATCTAACCGAGGCCGGGCGGCAGGCCGGAGTCGGGGCGGTAGGGACGGTGCGATTGACGGAAAAAGTGTTGGCGACTCCCACGGCCTCATCAGCCTCGTCGGGACGGAAGCGGATTGGCGGCCGGCGTTCGCGAGGTTTTGTTAAGTAAATAACGAATGATCAATATGTTGCTGATCAAAAAGCTACTCCGCCAGTAATTGGCGGCATGACTTTTCCAAGAGGTTTTTGGACCCTGCTGATCTAAAACCGCAGTATCCCCGCAGCCTTGCGGTTCAGTTTTCGTTTAGCTTCCCTCGATTACCTTGCGCGCCACGACGGGACACCATGCGGTGCTTTAGTACGGAGTTTCCGTCCTCAGCCCCGTCTTCGGGTCTTGCGGCCCACGGGCGCCAATTCCACCGTTTCTACACTTGATGAGGGTTATCAAAATGAAAAGCGCAACTTCCAAACTGCTCCCCTTCGCCTTTGCCGCGCTCCTGGCGACCCTGGCTGGCCCGGCGTTGGCCCAGAGCAACATGAACACCACGATCCAGGAAGGGCGGATCAACACCAACGACACCTATCAGCGCGGCGAATTGAACGACAACGCCACCTACCAGGAGGGCCGGGACAACGCCAACCGGACCCGCCAGCGTGGCGAGTCCAACTGGAACCAGACCGGGCAGTTCGGCCAGACCAACTACAACCTCACCGATCAACGCGGCTTGGCCAAGCGCGACGGGTCCAAGCGTGATCGTTCCGAGGATTGAATCCAGGCCGACCCTCGACCTCGGGGGTCGGCACCCCTTAACTGCAGTAGAGAGGCATACCATGAATATCTCGATCTTAGCGGTCGGTCTGGTGCTGGTGGTCGCAGCCCCCGTCGCCGTCGGCGACTCGGCGGGGGACCGAAGTCAGGGTCCCTGTTTCGGCGTAACCGTCCAGAACCAGCAGGTCAACCACGCGCGCGTGGAGCAGAATTGCGATCGGAACTTCAATCGCACCACGCAGGCCGGTCGGGAGAACACGGCGCACACCGTGCAAACCGGGACAGTGAACGACAACAAAGTCCGTCAATACCACTACGATCCAGCGCGGTACCTGGAGCGCATGCGCGGCGAGTAGCCCGTGGCCAGGCACTTGGGCGGTGGCACTCCCCCCGCCCGGACCCGCCGCGCTGATCACGTGGTCAACCCATGAAGGCAAACAATAATGACCATCCTCACCTCCAAAGCACTCCTGTTTGCCGCCGCCGCGCTAATGGCGATCCTGAGCGGCCCGGCGGCGGCCCAAAGCAATACGAACACCACAAGCCAGGCAGGCCAGGTCAATATCAACCGCACCTTCCAGTGCGGAGACAGCAACGACAACACGACCGAGCAAAGTGGCCGGGTCAACATCAACCACACCATCCAGCGCTGCGGGAACAACCGAAACCAGACGACCCAGTTTGGCGGTATCAACCATAACCGGACCGAACAGGGCGAGGGGCGGCAACCGCCGCGCGCCCAGGCGGCGCAGCAGCGCACGAGTCTCGGACGCTCGCAGCGCTAGCCGCTAGTAGCGGGGATCGCGCAGTGATTTTTCCTTTGTTTCGAGAGAGGAGACGCAAATGAAAGGGTTAAGCAGGCCATCAAGCAAGATGGGTTACTATTGCACGGGCATCGCCTTGGTCTTGGCAATCATCGGAGTCAGCTTTGCCAGCGAGGAAATTTACCAGCAGGGTGACTCGACTGCGATCATCCGGCAGAGTGGCGGTGGCGGTCCGAGTGAATCGCAGGTCATTCGCCACGAGGACGGCCACACCATCATTACCCGGGACGGACGCAACACCGATATCACGGTGCAGCGGAGAGGCCCCATTCCTCCCGGCGGAGGCCCCTCGACAACCGGTAGTGAGCGCTTTGATCGATGGCTTTCCGAGGAGTAGCTCCCGCCTGTTGACCAGTGGAAACCAAGCGGCGCTGTTAATCATCCAATGGCAAATCAGTTGCGCGCCGTTGTCGGTTGCGGGCAAGCCACCGACGACGGAAACGTAGTCGTGATTCGCTTGGATTGAGGCACTACCCGGGTTTTATTCGATGCCAGAATCATGGTCACCGTTTTGCGCAAACTGGTCATCGATTCGGGAAAAGTTGTTTATTGCGGCGCAATATTTTGAATTTTCTGGTTAATTTTTCGCGATTAGGGTGTTTGTTCTAATTTTTGCTTCTATGTTCCCGGCATGGCGCGACTTGCCCACAGGTCGTTGAAAAATCATCCTAACCCAGGATTACGCCCATGCCCAGCTATACCGCACCCGTGCGCGACATGCAGTTCATCTTGCACGAACTACTCAAGATCGAACGTTACAACGATCTGTTGCCCGGCTTTTCCGAGGCGACGCCGGATACCATCGCGGCGATATTGGAAGGCGCCGCCCAGTTCAGTCAGGAAGTCTTGCGGCCCCTCAACCCGGTCGGCGACCGGGAGGGCTGTCGGTTGGAAAACGGCAAGGTCGTCACCCCGACGGGATTCAAAGAGGCCTATCAAACCGTGGTCGATGGCGGCTGGACCGGCCTGACCGGCGCTCCCGAATACGGCGGGCAGGGTTTGCCCTACGTGCTGGGGTTGGCGGTCAACGAGATCTCGTCCTCCGCCAACATGGCCTTTTCCATGTATCCCGGTTTGACCAGTGGGGCCATCGAAGCTATCGAAATCGGTGGCGACGAAGCGCAGAAGGCGCTCTACCTGCCGAAGATGATCAGCGGCCAATGGACTGGCACGATGAACCTGACCGAACCGCACTGCGGCACCGATCTGGGCCTGTTGCGCACGCGGGCCGAGCCGCAAGCGGACGGTGGGTATCGCCTCACCGGAACCAAGATTTTCATCTCCGCCGGCGAGCACGATCTGGCCGAGAACATCATCCATCTGGTGCTGGCCCGGATTCCGGGCGGTCCGGAAGGGGTCAAGGGCATCAGTCTGTTCATCGTGCCCAAGTTCCTGGTCAACCCCAACGGCAGCCTCGGCGACCGCAACGCCGTCAGTTGCGGGGCCATCGAGGAGAAGATGGGGATTCACGGCAACGCCACCTGCGTGATGAACTACGACGGCGCGGTCGGCTACCTGGTCGGCGGGGCGCACAAGGGCCTCAAGACCATGTTCATCATGATGAACGCCGCCCGCCTCGCGGTGGGCGTGCAGGGCTACAGCCAGGCCGAGGTGGCTTATCAGAACGCGGTCGTCTATTGCAAGGAGCGCTTGCAGGGCCGCGCGCTGACGGGGACGAAGTTTCCCGAGCAGGCGGCCGATCCGCTCATCGTCCATCCCGATATCCGCCGGATGCTGATGACCGTCAAGGTCTTTCAGGAAGGCGCGCGGGCGCTGGCTTACTGGGCTGGATTACAGGTGGATATCACCCGCAAGCATCCCGACGCGGAGACTCGGCGCAAGGCCGAGGATTTGCTGGGCTTGCTGACGCCGGTGATGAAAACCTATTTCACCGATATGGGGTTCAACGCCGCCAACCTGTGCCTGCAATGTTTCGGCGGCCACGGCTACATCGCCCAATGGGGGATGGAGCAGTTCGTGCGCGACGCGCGCATTGCCCAGATTTACGAAGGCGCTAACGGCATTCAGGCGCTGGATTTGGTGGGCCGCAAGCTGCCGGCGCACAAGGGCCGGGCGATCCAGTTGTTCTTCGCCGTGGCGGGCGGCTTCTGCGAAAAATATGAGGACAACGCCGCGCTGTCGCCCTTCGTCCGGCCGTTGACCGAGGCGCTGGAACGACTGGTCGAGGCCACGCAATGGCTGATGCAACACGCCATCGCCAATCCGGAGAACGGCGGCGCGGTCGCGATGGATTATCTGTATATGATGGCGTTGGTGGCGCTGGGCTATCAGTGGGCGCAAGTGGCCCGCATCTGCCAGAATCAGCTTTCCAACCCGGACGACGACAGCTTCGACCGCCAGTTCTATCGCAACAAGCTGGTGTGCGCCGAGTTCTTCATGGTGAAGGTGCTACCGGAGACCATGGCCCACCTGGCGAAGATTCGCGCCGGCGCCGATGCACTGATGGCGCTGGACGCCGAGGCGTTCTGACCGCCCAACCCCCTCCGGTGTTGCGCTTTTTTCCCCGACCGAAGCCAATACTGTGAGGGGCGGTGCCGGGGCAGCCCGGCGAACGCCAGCCAGGCGCGGACCATGGCGATGCCGTGCATCGACAAACATCGCCCGTTGGGCGGATCGAACGACCTTGATTGGAGAACGAGCGCATGAATGCGATGCTTGAAACTGTTTTTCGCAGCCGGGAAGTGGAACATCTGGTCGCTGGCGCGCCGGTGTCCGACGGCGCCGGAGTGAAACTGCTCCGCGTGTTGACCGCTGATTTGCAGCAGCGGCTGGACCCCTTTATTGATGTTGGACGAATTCCGTTCCGACGACCCGGATGATTATCTCGCAGGTTTTCCAAACCACCCACATCGCGGCTTTGAAACCGTGACCTACATGCTGGCGGGTCGGATGCGTCACCGTGACAACGCCGGTCATGAGGGGCTGCTGACCGCTGGCGGCGTCCAGTGGATGACCGCCGGACGCGGCATCGTTCATTCTGAATTGCCCGAGCAGGAGGACGGCCTGATGCATGGTTTCCAGCTCTGGGTGAACCTGCCGGCGCGGGACAAGCTGACGGCGCCGGACTATCGGGATATTCCAGCGGAGGCGATTCCGGGTTATACCGCCGACAACGGAGTGACAGTCAAGGTGATCGCTGGCGAGAGCGATGGTGTGATCGGAGCGGTGCAACGGGAAGCGACCGCGCCGCTGTATCTGGACATCGAACGACCGCCAGGCGCGGCGTATTCGGTCGCCGTCCCAACCGGACATAACGCCTTCGTCTACGTTTATCAGGGGTGGGTCGCTTTGGGCCAGCGCGGCCAGCGGGTCGAAGCCCGGCAACTGGCGGTACTGTCCAATACGCCGGAAGCAAAGGGTATTTTGTTGCACGGCGCGGGCGGCGCGCGCCTGTTGCTGATCGCGGGACGTCCGCTGCACGAACCCATCGTCCAGTGGGGACCGTTTGTGATGAACCGGCGCGAAGAAATCGAAACCGCCCTAGCCGATTACCGCGAGGGCCGTTTCTAAAGACAGGGATGGGTCTGATCCGTTACGTCCCTCACCCGCAAGCGGGCGGAGGTTGAGGAATGAGGGTTCCAGAAAGTCGGTGACACAATGAGTTACAGCACGAGGAGTAATGAGATGCGCGCAATTCAACACCTGATTTTGCCCAAGGCCAGCGATGTCGGCTTCCCGGTTCAACGGCTCCTGCCGGCAACCGAGGTCCAGGCGGTCGGTCCCTTCGTGTTTTTCGATCACATGGGTCCCGCCCGCTTCGCCCGCGAAGGAACGGCGGGCGACGTGCGTCCGCATCCGCATATCGGCCTGGCCACTGTGACCTATCTGTATTCCGGTGCGATGATGCACCGCGACAGTCTGGGCTGCGTCCAACGCATCGAGCCGGGCGCGATCAACCTGATGGCGGCCGGACGCGGGATCGTCCATTCGGAGCGGGCGCCGGCCGACATCCGAACCCATCAAGTGGCGGTGCGGGGCATCCAAATCTGGCTGGCGCTGCCGGCCGAACACGAAGAGATGGAACCGGCTTTTCACCATTACCCGGCGGAAGCGCTACCCGCGTTCGCGGCCGATGGGGTGTCGGTGCGACTGCTAATCGGCGCGGCGTTCGGTCTCGAATCGCCGGTCATCGCCTATTCGCCCACCTTTCAGGCCGACGTGGAGTTGACGGCGGGCGCGATCTTGGAACTGGCGCCGGATTATCCCGAACGGGGGATTTATCTGAGCGAGGGGCAACTGACGGTGGATGAATGTCCGCTGGAAACCGGACATCTGGCGGTGTTGGCGCCGGACCGGACGATCCGTGTGACCGCCCGGACCCCGGCGCGTCTGATGGTGGTGGGCGGCGCGCCGCTGGACGGTCGGCGGTTTGTTTACTGGAACTTCGTGGCCCGCACCCGGGAGCGCATCGAGGCGGCCAAGGCCGACTGGGCCGAAGGGCGCTTTGCTCCGGTTCCGGGGGAGGCCGAGTTTATTCCCGCGCCGTGGCGTTAGCCGCGTTGGAAACGAACTACAATCACCGGGGAGTTTCCCCATCCACCGGGCCGCGATCCGGCCACCGACCGCGCGAATCGATCCCGCATGGCCTTGTTCCGCTATCACTTGGGTTGTCCGGTTTGGAGCAATCGCGACTGGGTCGGCGATTTTTTTACCGCCGCCGCCAAACCCGCCGAGTTCCTGCGCCAATACTCGGCGGTGTTCGACACGGTCGAAGGCAACAACTGCTTCTACGGCTTGCCGAAACCGGAGATCGTCGGCCGCTGGCGAGACGAAGCCGCGCCGGGATTTCGGTTCTGCTTCAAGTTTCCGCGCCTGATCAGCCACGAACGGCGCTTGCGCGGGGTTGCAGCGGAGACCACGGAGTTTCTGGAGCGGATAACGCCGCTGGCGATGGCGGAACGGCTGGGACCGAGTTTTCTGCAATTACCGCCGAGTTTTGGCCCGGACGATCTTCCCACGTTGCGCGACTATCTCCATGCGTTGCCGAAGGAATTGCCATACGCCGTCGAAGTCCGGCATCGCGCCTTCTTCGCCAAGGGCGAAGCCGAGCAGCAATTGAACCGGCTGTTGCTGGACCTCGGCGTGGACCGGGTGATGCTGGACAGCCGCGCCTTGTTCAGCGCCGATCCGGCTGATCCCGATACTCGCGTCGCCCAAGGCAAGAAGCCACGCCTGCCGGTCCACGCCATCAGTCTGGGCTCGCGCCCGTTCATCCGGTACATCGGTCATCCCGATCCGGAGGCGAACCGGCCGTTTCTGGAGCCGTGGCTGGAGAAGTTGACCTTGTGGATCGGCGAAGGGCGGGAACCGTACTTCTTCGCCCACACGCCCAACAACCGTCAGGCTCCACATCTGGCGCGACGGGTCCACGAATGGCTGCAAGCCCGTTGTCCCGAGATGGGAACATTGCCGCCCTGGCCGGGGGAACCACCGATTTCACCCACGCCGTGCAACTGAAATCCGCTTGGCCCGTTCTAAACGGTTCGTTTCGCCTCCATACTTCACCACCATTCACTCAGTCA
>JAWOHQ010000266.1:0-12289 GCA_046485105.1 Candidatus Competibacteraceae bacterium
ATTTGCAGCGCGGAGAGCACGAGAATCTCGAGCATCTGCAGCGGGTCGGTGTGTCCGCGCGGCCCGTCAAGCGCGCGTCCGAACTGCACGGGCTGGCGGGCCTGATCATTCCCGGCGGGGAGAGCACCTGCCTGGCGCGGCTGCTCTCCCCGCCGGGAATGATCAGGCCCGCCAAGTCCGCCAGTTCGGCCGCGCGCTTGACGGGCCGCGCGGACACGCCGACCCGCCGCAGATGCTCGAGATGCTCCTGCACTCCGCCCTGCAAATCCAGAACGCCAATCGGCCCTGGACCGGCGACTGCATTCCCCGGCATTTACCAGCCCCGGCCCGCCAGCCGTTCCTCATTCGGCATGTGGGTCACGTCGAGTCCCGACATCGGTTCGCCGAGATTCATCGACACCTCCAACAATTTTTCGGGATCGTTGTGGTAAGCGGTGGCCTTGACGATGGCGCGGGCGCGCAAGACCGGATCGCCGGACTTGAAAATCCCGGAGCCCACGAACACCCCATCGCAACCCAATTGCATCATCAAGGCGGCGTCGGCGGGCGTAGCGATGCCGCCGGCGGCGAAGTTGACCACCGGCAACCGGCCCAGCTTCCGCACTTCCAGCGCCAGTTCGTAGGGCAGGCCGTGAGTCTTGGCGAACGCGACCACTTCCTCGACCGGCATGTTCGCGAGCTGGCGAATTTCCCGATTCATGGTCCGCATGTGGCGCACCGCCTCCACCACGTTGCCGGTACCGGCCTCGCCCTTGGTGCGGATCATCGCCGCGCCCTCGGCGATCCGCCGCAGCGCCTCGCCCAGATTGCGCGCGCCGCACACGAAGGGAATATCGAACAGCGTTTTGTCGATATGGCATTCTTCGTCGGCGGGCGTCAGCACCTCGCTTTCATCAATGTAATCGATCTTCAACGCTTGCAGGATTTGCGCTTCCACGAAATGGCCGATGCGCGCCTTGGCCATGACCGGGATAGTGACGGCTTCCTTGATCGCCTTGATCAAACCCGGATCGGACATCCGCGCCACCCCGCCCTGCTTGCGGATATCGGCCGGCACCCGTTCCAGGGCCATGACCGCGACCGCGCCGGCTTCCTGGGCGATTTGCGCCTGTTCCACGTCGACCACGTCCATGATGACGCCGCCCTTGAGCATCTGCGCCAGTTGCGCGTTCAGGAGATATCGGTTCTCTGCCATGCTGGTACTCATCTAAAATATAAAGGGGACGGCCGCCCGGACCTGCCGGTTGATGCAAGCCAGGAAGTATATCACCGTCGCGGTTGGGGACCGTACCTCCTGTGACCGCTGACCCGGTCGCGGAATTCCACCCACCGTTCGAGCCACCCTCACCACCTCGTCCACCCTCCCGTTGAGGTACACGACATGCGACGCAGCATCATCGGCATTCCTCTGGGCGACATCGCCGGCATCGGCCCGGAAATCGTGGTCAAAGCGCTGGCGAATCCAGCGATTTACGACACCGCGCGCCCACTGGTGATCGGCGAGGCGGGCGCCTTGCGCCGGGCCTTGCGGGTCACCGGCCTGGATCTGGAGATTCAGGTCGTCGCCGACCCCGCTCGAGGTCGGTATCAACCGGGCATCATCGATTTGGTGGATCTGGCCAATGTGGACGCCGAACGGGTGGCGTTCGGCCAGGTACAAGCGGCGGCCGGCCGCGCCGCCTACGAATTCATCGAGCGTGCGGTGGCACTGTGTCAGGCCGGTCAGGTGGACGCATTGGCCACCACCCCGATCAACAAAGAAGCCTTCCAAGCCGCCGGCATCCACGACATCGGCCATACCGAACTGCTCGGCCGGCTGACCGGCACCGTTGACCCACTGACCATGTTCCAGGTTTTCACGCTCAAGGTGTTCTTCCTCAGCCGGCATGTCGCGCTGGCCGAGGCCATCCGGCTGGTGACCCGCCAACGGGTGCTGGACTATCTGCGACGCAGCGCCGCGGCGTTGGCTACTCTGGGCATTCCTCGACCACGGCTGGCGGTCGCCGGACTGAATCCCCACGGCGGCGAGCACGGGCTGTTCGGCGATGAGGAGGTGCGAGAACTGGAACCGGCGATTGCTGAGGCCCGAAAGCTCGGCCTCGACGTTTCCGGTCCCATCGGCGCCGATTCGGTCTTTCATCTCGCCCTGAACGGCGCGTTCGACGCCGTGTTGTCGCTGTATCACGACCAAGGGCACATCGCCACCAAGATGGTGGATTTCCAGCGCACCATCGCGGTGACTCTCGGTTTGCCCTTCATCCGCACCTCGGTGGACCACGGCACCGCGTTCGATCTGGCGGGAAAAGGCGTCGCCAACGCCCTCAGCATGGAGGAGGCGATCCGCTTGGCGGCGGTTTATAGCAATCCTGAATGACGGGTTGGGTCGGCTGCGCCAATCCCACCCACCCATGCATGCAACTACCCCTGCAACCGCTCGCGCAGCAGCGCCACCAGCACTTCCCGCGACCGTGGCGGCGACTCTCCAAAACCGCCCTGCCCCGCGTCCAGCGCCTGCGCCAGTTCCAGTAGCAGCGGCGGCCGCAGCCGCGCTTTCCGCAGCACCTCCCGATCCGCCAGCACCGCCACCGCTTCCCCCTGCCGCAACACGGCGCCGTCGTGAAACACCGCCACCTCATCGGCCCACGCATAGGCCAGTTCCACGTCGTGGGTCGAAAACACCAGGGTCGTGCCCGCCTCGTGCAACTGCTGCAAGGCCCCGAGCAGATGGGTGACTCCATGCGGGTCGAGACCGGCGGTCGGCTCGTCCAACACCAGAATTTCCGGACGCATCGCCAGCACCCCGGCGATGGCCGCCCGTTTCTTCTGACCGAAGCTCAACGTGTGGGTAGGGCGCTCGGCCAAGGGGACAATGCGCAAGGCCTCCAGCGCCTCGCGAACCCGCGCCTCGGCATCTGTCTTCGACAAACCCAGATTCAACGGTCCGAACGAGACATCCTGCCCCACGGTCGCGGCGAACAACTGATCGTCCGGCTCCTGCAACACCAGCCCGACCCGGCGCCGCCAGTCGTTGAGCGCGCGCCGATCGTAACCGACGGGGCGACCCTCCACCCGAATCTCGCCGCGGGTGGGTCGCAAGGTCCCATTCAGATGCAGCAACAACGTGGTCTTGCCGGACCCGTTGGCGCCGAGAATCGCCAGCTTGCGGCCCCGCTCGATGCGCAGGTTCAGGTCGCGCAGCGCAACGACCCCTCCCGGATAGCGGTGTTCCAGCTCGCAAGCCGCCAGCAGCGGCGCGCTCATGGCGAACCGCGCGCCAGCAACCCACCCGCCAGCCCGATCAGCGCCACGCCGGCCAGCGCCACCGCCAGGCGCGGCCAGGACAGGGGACGTTCCGGCGTCAAAACCCGCAGTTCACCGGTATAACCCCGCGCCGCCAACCCGATGTCCAGCCGCCGCGCCTGCTCCAGCGCCCGTTGAAACAGATTGCCGGCCAACAGCCCGGCGGAGCGCACCCCGCGATCAAAGCGCGAGTAGCCCAATCGCGCCGTCTGCGCCCGGCGTCCGGTCAGCGCCCGTTCGGCGAACACGAAAATCAGCCGATAAATCAGCAGGATCAGTTCGATCAGGCCCGCCGGAATTCCGACCCGCCGCAACAGCGGAATCCAGTCCGCGAGGGGCGTGGTGAGGGTCAAAAACGCCAGGCAACCGATCGCCGCCAGCGCCCGGATCGTGGTGGACAGCGCCAGCCACATCCCCTCACTGGAGATATGCAGGCTGAAACCCTGGGAAAAATCCAGCGAGATCGCCAAAAACGGCGCGCCGGCCAGCAGAAACGCCGCCGGCGCGGCCAGCACGCTCAGCAACGTTTTCCAGGGAATGCCCGCGCCGTACACCACCGTCAGGGTGGTGCCCGCCAACACCAGCGGCCCGGTGGTCAACGGCGGCAGGATCAGGGTCAACAGCAGCAGGGCGAGCGCGGGCAATAATTTTTCGGCGGGATGCCGGTCGCGCCAGCGGTTGGTCCAGGCGTAATGATCAATCGCCCGCATCGACGCGGTTTCGCCGTCCTTGGGTTTGCCCACGCCGGAAGCCCAGGTAATACCCCAGCACCCCCGCACCCAGCGCGGCCTGCAAGGCAAACAACAGGCTTTCGATCTCCCCTTCCGGCTCCCAGACCGGGTTGAACCAAGGCTCGTAATCGGGCCGAGACTCAGTTACCGCATCCATCGCCTGGCCGTCGGTTCCGGCGAATTCGGCGCCTTCCCGCCCGCCGCCGACGATCAGTGAGACCACGACCACCAACACGACGGCGGCCAGCAACCAGCCGTTGCGCGCGGTCATGAACGCACCTCCGGAACGAGCGTTTGGGGAAAGGCGCGCAGATCGCGCAAATCATTGGCGCCGTGCTGGCGCAGCAGATTGATCACCACCACGGTCAACAGCCCCTCGACTACCGCCAGCGGCAATTGCGTCGGCGCGAACACGCCGGCGAACTTGAGGAACGCCCCGGCCACCCCGCTGGCCGGATCGGGAAAGGCCAGCGCCAGTTGTCCGGCGGTGACCCCATAGGTCGCCAGATTGGCCAGCATCACCGCCAGAAACACGCCGACCGCCAGCGGTACGTTCAGCCACCGCATCCCGAGCAGCACCCCATAAGCCACCCAAGGCCCGACGATGGCCATCGCAAACACGTTCGCGCCCAACGTGGTCAACCCGCCGTGCGCCAGCAACAACGCCTGAAAGACCAGGACAATGGTGCCCAGCACCGTCATCACGGCCGGACCAAACAGCATCGCCCCCAGCCCGACACCGGTGGCGTGAGAACAACTGCCGGTCATCGACGGCAGCTTGAGCGCCGAAATCACGAAAGCGAACGCGCCGGCCGCCGCGAGCAACAGCTTGAGCTGCGGCTGCTCCCGCAGCAGACGGTTGACCCGGCGGGCCCCGACGATGACGAACGGCAGGGCCACAACCGTCCACGCGGCGGCGTGGAGCGGCGGCAGGAATCCTTCAGCGATGTGCATGGCGAGACGTACTCCCCTGGCAAGAAGGGGCGGAGGGTTCGGGGAGGTTGTCCGGGCAGGCGGTCAACGCGAACCGCAGTGGCGGCGAACACACGCGTTGGCTGGAAATGATCGGCAACCCCGGAACACCCCGCCCGGAATTAAACGGTTATCCAACACCGGCAGGTCTCCTGGCTCACAGGTCCTCGTCGCTCGCCCAGCCTTCCCGGCCTTTTCGGCCAGTGGCGCGCGGGGGGCGCGACTCGCTGTTTACAGTTGCGGGGGCAGCCCTGGAATTGACGACCTCACGGGCCGCCGCACCAGATTCCCTTTTCATCCCCGCCGGCCGAACGCCCGCGGGAAAACCGAGTTTTCATGCGGCGATGCTAACGCCCGGCTGGCAGCGGCGTCAACCGTGCTACTCGTCGCCCGAACCTCTGTCGTAAGGCGTACTCCGAGCATGATCGATCACCCCCTGCTCGTAATGTTGAATTGGTTGATGATGCGGCGCACAATGATAAATGTCAGTTACCAGGTAAACTGTGATGCCAAGTTCCCAATTTCACCCGAACCGCACCGCGAACTCGCCCCCATGACTCCGAAACGCTTGCTGATCGTCGACGACGAACCTGACTTTGGCGAATTTGTCCGCGAGGTTGCCGAGGGGCTCGGTTATGAGGTTGCGGTCACCACCAGCAGCCAGGTGTTTCAGGAACGCTACCACGATTTCCAACCGACCCTGATCGTCATGGACATGGTTATGCCAGAACTCGACGGTAACGAACTGCTGCTATGGTTGCTGCAAGAGGGTTATGCCTCCGACCTGATCATCACGACCGGCTATAGTCCCGATTACGCGCAGGACGCAAAAACCCTGGCGGAATTCAAAGGGTTGAGCAAAGTCACCACCTTGGTCAAACCCATTGCGCTGTCCCGGCTGCGCGCGGCGCTCGGCCAGGCACGGTAACGCCCGCTCATCCAAGTCTCGCCGACCCAATACGCGGCCCCTGGGGACGTAAACCTATGGATCTGACCCCCTGGCAAACCGGGTTGGCCGCCTCCCGGCAGCCGCTCAATCGCCAGTTGCTGTTTTCCCATCTCTCGGTGGCGCTGGTCGGCGTGGTGATGCTGTTCATCGCCCTGTTGTCCACCTTCGAGTTGCGGGGCCGGGTTTCCCTCCTGGCCGAGGAAGGCGTACCGCTGGCGCATGCTTCCATGCGGGTGCTGGCCGGCGTGCATCACTCGATGGCCAGTCTGCGAGGCTGGGTCAGCCTGGGCGATCCACGGTTTCTGGACGACTGGCAAACCGCCTGGCAAGAGGAAATCCAACCTGCGGTCGACCTGATCCAGCGGTGTCGACGCGTACTCGAGCAAACCTGTCCCCCGGAGCGCTTGAGGGAACTGCAAACCCTGTTGGCGGATTTGCAGGCGTCGCAGCAATACGTGCGCGAAATGGCGCGTGCTCCCGATTATCAACACGCCGCATTGCAGCGGATGACTCATGAAACGGACCCGCTGGCCATTCGCGTCATCACGCTGGTGACCGGGATCGCCGCCGACGCCCGGGAACTCCTCAAACAGGAAGCCGACGCGGCGCGGACCGCCAGCACGGGCACGGTCTGGAATCTGGTCATGCTGATCGTGGTGATGCTAGTGGTCGCCTACGGCATGTCCTATAGCCGGGCGCGGGCGCTGGCCCGCCCGATCGCCGCGCTGGCGGAAGCGACGCGACAGCTAGCGGCCGGGCGCCTCCAGGACGACATCCCCCTCGGCGATACCCACGAACTCGGCGACCTCGCCGCCTCGTTCAACCTGATGCGGGCTTCAATGCAGCAAACCCAGGCGGAGTTGCGCCGCGCCAACGCACTGCTCGAACAGCGGGTTGTCGAACGCACCGCGCAATTAGCGACGACCAACAATTCCCTGATGCAGGAAATCGCGGTCCGCAATAAAACCGGGGAGGCGCTCCGGGAAAGCGAAGCGCGAATGCGCGCCATGACCCGCGCCATTCCCGATCTGGTGTTCGTGGTCGACGAGGATGGGCTGTACCGGGAAATTCTGGCGGCGGGACGCGACCTGGCCACCATCGGGACCACGCCCATCCGGGGCAAACTGCTCAGCGAGGTCCATTCCCCGGAGATGGCGGAGTTTTTCCTCAACATCATCCGCCGGGCGTTGCAGACCCACCAGATCCAGGTCGCCGAATACGAACTCGCGACCGCCTCGGGAACGCGCTGGTTTGAATCGCGCACCGCGCCCTTGGACGTCCGGTTCGTCGAACAATCCCCCACCACGACACTCCATCCCCAAGGAGACTTGTTCGGTCCACCGGAACTGCGGCGGTTTGCCGCCAAGGCCGCCGCCATCGTGGTTGCGCGGGATATCACCCAGCGCAAACAGGCCGAGGCGCAGCTCCGGCAGGCGCGCAAGATGGAAGCCATCGGCCAACTCACCGGTGGCATCGCCCATGACTTTAACAATCTACTCGCCATCATCATGGGCAATCTGGAGTTGCTGCACGAGAAGTTGACCGGGCAACCCCGGCTCTTCGAATTCGCGCAACAAGCGCTCAAGGCGGCCGACCGGGGCGCGAACCTCACCCGGCGCTTATTGGCGTTCGCGCGGCGCCAACCGCTGCTCGCCCAACCCACCGATCTGAACAAGCTGATCCTTGGAATGCTCGACCTGGTGCGGCGGACCCTGGGCGTCACCATCCAGATCGACACCGCACTGGCGCCCGATCTGGAACCGACGCTGGTCGATACCGATCAGTTCGAAACCGCCCTGCTCAATCTGGTCATCAACGCTCGCGACGCCATGCCCCAAGGCGGCAGACTCACATTGGAAACGGCTAACGTCGTGCTCGATGAAGACTACGCCGCCACCCAAGAGGACTTGCGGTCGGGTCCCTACGTCATGCTGGTGGTCAGCGACACCGGGATCGGCATGGCGCCCGCGATCCTGGAACGGGTGATCGAACCCTTCTTTACCACCAAGGCTCCGGGCAAGGGGAGTGGTCTGGGACTCAGCATGGTCTACGGACTGGTCAAGCAATCCGGCGGACATCTCACTATTTACAGCGAATTGGGCCAAGGGACTTCCGTGCGTCTGTATCTGCCCCGGATTCAGGCCAAGGTCAACCCGGTCGCGGAAACGCTTCCCGCCACTGCTGTCCCCCTCGGTCAAGGTGAGACCATACTGGTCGTTGAAGACGAAACCGACGTCCGCCTGTTCGCCGTCAAGGCCCTGCACGCCCTGGGTTATGAAACCTTGCAGGCGGGCGATGCCGAAACGGCGCTCGGCCTGCTGGACGCCGCGCCGCGGATCGCCCTGTTGTTCACCGATATCGTCCTGCCCGGCCCCATGGACGGCGTTCGGCTAGCCACCGAAGCGCGCCGCCGCCGTCCCGGCTTGCCCGTGCTATTTACTTCGGGCTACACCGAACATGCCCTGGTGGGGAATGGTCACCTCTCCGAGGACGTAGACCTGCTGGCCAAGCCGTACCGGAAGGCCGATTTGGGTAACAAGCTGCGCACGCTGCTCGGGCGGCGCGAGGCCACTTAACGAGCCGCCATCGATCGTATAATCCGAGCGACTGGCCAAGCTGATCGCACCCCGATGAATGCGAGCGTTCAAGATCCCATCTTAAACTTGAAAAAGTGAGTAAAATAATGAAGCTATAGCGCTCAAAAACAAGTTGTGGAATCGCCGCTGCAAATCACCCCGGCGCTTGCGCGCCAACCCTCCTTGGCCAAGGGGGGAAATCTCCACAATTTGCATGGGATCGCTTTATTGCTGACAGACAGGCCGAATGGAATGGATATGGGAGGTGCCCGCGATTCGAAAACCTTGCAAGCTTGCAATAACGTCCAACCATAACAACCAGTTGGTCTTTGCATACAACCTTGGAGATTCATTCATGCCACTCGCCAATCGTCTCGCCGCCGAATTCATCGGCACTCTTTGGCTCGTGTTGGGCGGTTGCGGCAGCGCCGTCCTGGCCGCCATTTTCCTGGGACCGGATAATTACCCCCTCGGCATCGGCCTGGTCGGCGTGTCGCTGGCCTTCGGCCTGACCGTGCTGACCATGGCCTACGCCATCGGTCACATCTCCGGTTGCCACCTGAATCCCGCCGTCTCGGTCGGATTGTGGGCGGGCGGTCGTTTCCCCGCCTCCGACCTGGCTCCCTACATCATTGCCCAAGTACTCGGCGGCCTCGCCGGCGCCGCGATCATCTATCTGATCTTCACCGGCAAGAGTGACTTCTCGACGCTGGGCGGTTTCGCGGCCAATGGCTTCGGCGAGCACTCGCCGGGCGGCTACAATCTGACCGCCGCGCTCATTACCGAAATCGTGATGACCTTCATCTTCCTGATCGTCATCCTGGGCGCCACGCACAAGAACGCACCAGCCGGATTCGCGCCCATCGCCATCGGCCTGTGCCTGACGCTGATCCACCTGATCAGCATTCCGGTCACCAACACCTCGGTCAACCCGGCGCGCAGCACCAGCCAGGCGATCTTCGTCGGCGGCTGGGCTTTGCAGCAGTTGTGGCTGTTCTGGGTCGCGCCCATCGTCGGCGCGGCCCTGGCCGGCTTCTTCCATCGCTGGCTGGCGAACGATAACCCGAGCTGACGCTTTCGCAGGAAGAAAGATAAAGGGCGCGTTGCGAAGCGCCCTTTTTTTGTTACACATTGGATTAACCGCTATGGATTGCGCCCTTCGCGGTCGGCGGGTTTGGGAAACGAGGGATTATCGGCACCAGGCTAAGGATAAACCAATCACGACCCGTGATGAATGAGGGGTCTGCCTGTACAATGGCGAAAACATGACCACGACCATCCTATTATCCCAATGACTCCATCCTCGTCCGCCCCGCCCGCCGTGCTGCTGATCGGTCACGGCACCCGGCTCGCCGCCGGTGTCGCCGAATTCCACGCCCTCGCCGACCAGTTGCAAAAGGCATTGCCCGACCGGACCTGCCTGGCGGGGTTCCTGGAACTGGTCGAGCCGAGCCTGCCCGCGGCGCTGGAGCAGCTGCGACAACAAGGCTTCCGCCGCGTGACGGCCTTGCCAGCACTGCTGATGGCCGCCGGTCACGTCAAGAACGACATCCCGGTCATCCTCAACGCCTTTCAGGCCGCACATCCCGAGATGACGATCACCTTCGGCGCGGATTTAGGCGTTCACCCCAATCTGCTTCAGGTCGCCCGCAAGCGGATCGAGAGCGTCGAAGCGGCATTCGGGCCGGATTACGACCGACGGGACACGCTTCTCGTGGTGATCGGCCGGGGCAGTTCCGATCCCGACGCCAATTCCAACATCAGCAAGATTACCCGCATCCTGTGGGAAGGCATGGGCTTCGGCTGGGCGGAAACCGCTTACACCGCCGTGGCCGCGCCGCTGATGGACGATGCTCTGGAACGCGCCCATCGGTTGGGTTTCCCCCGAATGGTGGTCTTTCCATATTTGCTGTTCACCGGTCGACTGGTCGACCAAGTGCGCGCCGCGGTCGCCGCCTATCAGGAACGCCATCCCGAAGTGCGCGCCGTGGTCGCGCCGTACTTGAACGCCCACCCCCTGGTGGCCGCCACCTTTCTGGAGCGGCTGACCGAAGCCGAACGCGGCGAGGCGCGCATGAACTGTCAGTTCTGTTCCTACCGCGCCCCCATCATCGGGCGCGAAGACTGGCGGGGCGCTCCGCAGACCGCGCATCATCATGACGACCACGACCACGATCACCGGCACTGAAACCCCTCACCCCCAACCCCTCTCCCGCTTGCGCGAGAGGGGAGAACTGGAGCCGCCATGCCCCGTTTCGACTATCTTCGCGATCCTGATGAAATCGAACGCCAGTCGTTTGTCCAGATTCGCCAACTCACCGACCTCTCGCATTTCGATACCGATCAACAACAGGTCGCAATGCGGCTGGTTCACACCTCCGGCGATCCCGACCTCGTCCGTGACCTGCACTTCAGCCCCGGCGCGGTCGCGGCCGGCATTGCGGCCTTGAAGCAGGGCGCGGACGTGCTGTGCGATATCGAAATGCTCAGCCACGGCATCAGCAAGCGTTATCTGCAAGGCCAGGTGCGGTGTTTCCTGAACGCGCCCGAAGTCGCCGACCGCGCCCGACAGACCGGCGAAACCCGCACCATGGCGGCGATGCGGGAATGGCCGCTGCACTTGGCCGGCAACATCGTCGCCATCGGCAACGCGCCCACCGCCCTGTTCCGCTTGCTGGATCTGCTGGACGAGGGCGCACCCCGTCCGGCGTTGATCGTCGGGATGCCGGTCGGCTTCATCAACGCCGCCGAGTCCAAGCAGGCGTTGTGGGAGGTTGGACCGAGCGAGTTCCAGACTCCCTGCATCACCCTGCTCGGCCGGCGCGGCGGCAGCGGGTTGGCCGCCGCCACGCTCAACGCCCTGGCGCGCATGGCCAACGGCATTCGGTTCTGATGACCGCAGCGTCCGCCTGGCCCGGACCACCGATTGCGGTCATCGGCATGGGAATGGACGCGGAGGCGCTGGGTCGCACGGCACTGGCGGCGCTGGATCGGGCGGAACTGGTCATCGGCGCGGCGGCGCATCTGGCGGCTTTCCCCGAGCTGGCCGCCGAACAGCGCCCCTACCCCAGTCCCATGAGTAGTTTGTGGGATGTGCTGCGCGCCAACGCCGGACGACGCATCGCGCTGCTCGCGTCCGGCGATCCGCTATTTTATGGAATCAGCAGCACCCTGCTCCGCCATCTGCCGCCGGAATGCCTGGTGTTTCATCCCAACGTGTCTAGCATTCAAGCGGCGTTCGCCCGGCTGGGTCGGCCGTGGCAACAGGCGCAGCTAGTGAGTCTGCACGGGCGGCCGCTGGCCAGTCTGCGCGCGGTATTGCGAGGAAATCGGCTCTACGCGCTGCTGACCGACCGCGAGAGCAACCCAACCGCCATCGCCCGTGTCCTGGTTGAGACCGGCTTTGGCGAATCGACCTTGTGGGTGGCGGAGGATCTGGGCGCGGCGAACGAGCGATTTCGCGCGTTCCACGCCGCCGCGCTGGCGGAGGCTGATACCGAATTCTCCCCGCTAAACGTCGTGCTGCTGGAAACCCGCGGGCCGGGCGGCGTGTTGCCGGAATTTCCCGGTATTCCCGATGCGTGGTTCAGCACCGGGGCGGAACCGGGCAAGGGCTTGCTGAGCAAGCGCGAGGTGCGGTTGATGATTCTCTCTCTGCTCGCGCCGCGCGCCGGCGAGATCGGCTGGGATGTGGGCGCGGGCTGCGGCGGCGTGTCCGTGGAATGGGCGCGCTGGAATCCGGAGGGCGAAGTTCACGCCGT
>JAWOHQ010000323.1:0-7457 GCA_046485105.1 Candidatus Competibacteraceae bacterium
GACAACAGGCAAAAGATCAGCATGGCGGATGATTCTACAATATCTACTCAAAGCCGTATTTACTTTTTCGCCGAGAAAAAGAAGAAAATATATTGCACGAGTTCGTGGAGTTACAGCTTTTGTTTTGGGAAAAAAAGCGTTTGACTCAAGTGGTAAAGCGCGTGCTTCTCCGCCATGACCTTCCTTTTTCAAGGATTATAGTGTATTTGAGAACTATCCCTACATGATAAGCAAAAATGAAAATCAACTTATTGATTTTTATGGATTAGTTAAAAAGGAATGGCGGGGAATATAGGGATCACTGCAAATCAGACTGGATAGGGGGTGGCACCCGCTACACCGCTGCCCGAGCGTGTCTCAGCGTTGGTTGCGTTGACGGCGGTGTCCGTGTTTGGCCGGTTTGCGCGGTTGCCCCGGATGCGCGCGCTGATCGCGCCGTAACGGGTTCATTGCGTTATGGGTGCTCGCCTCCTTTTGGATATGTGCTCGAGCGGTCGCGACGCTCGCATCTTCCTGGGCCGCCTCCCGTTCGAGGCCCTCGAGCGCGGCGAGCACCTCCACCGGCGCCAAGGTCAGCAACCGTTCGCCGTCGCAACCCAGTATATCGACTCGCTCCCTGATGCCAGCAGACAGACCTTCATCCAGACCGACAGCCGCATTCCCCTCGTGATTATCGGCCCACTTCGCGCGGATATAGTCCTGGATCAAGGCGCCAAGCTGCTCCCGGTACTCTTCTGACATCTTCTCGTCCTGGTTCGTTTGGGCATGTGTGTCGCCGCTACCGCACGGGGAGCCACCGCCAAGCACGGCGTGGGTCGGCTTACCTCGCCGGCGAACGCCATGCAGCGGCAAGCGTGTCATCGCAGATGATTGTTGGCGCTCTCGAAATAGCGAGGATCAGGTTGGTCCGCATTCGGTGTGCGAGTCAGGGTCGACCGGGGCATCCGCAGCGGCGCGCTGCGTGTTCCGAAGCAGAATCAATCTTCGGATATGCACTGTGCGCTCTGGAATGACCGACCCGAAGCCGTAGGCGCGGCTGAGGGCAAGAAACTGGGTGTCCATTCCAGGCCCAGCGCGGGGCGGACATCGAGCAGTTTGCCGCGCAACGGGGCGGTATTCAGCGTGTCGGGCATGCGGGCTCGGCATCGCTTGCATTGTCTCAAGCGACGCTGACATAGTATCTTTTCGCCGCTCTATTTACCAGGAATGGCGCGCCCGCCATGCCGGACTCCGACGTCTTCGTTGGCGGAGCGCTAAGCGCCAGGTCGGGGCGCCGGTTCGTCGTCCAGGTCCGCGTAGCACTCACGGAGGCAGTCGGGGCAGAGCCCGTGGCTGAAGCGGGCGTGGGAATGTTGTTGAACGTAGCCTTCCACGCTTTGCCAGTAACCCGTATCGTTGCGAATTTTTTTACAGCCGGCGCAGATCGGGAGCAGTCCGCGTAGGGTCTTGACGTTGGCCAGCGCCGATTGCAGGTCGCGAATGAGCGTTTCGCGCTCGGCCTCGGCCTGCTTGCGGGCGGTGATCACCTGGAAATAGACCGAGATGCCCGGCTCGCGCGGATAGATTCGCACTTCATACCAGTGGGTGTAGGGCGGCCGTTCGAAGAAGGTCTCAAAGATCCGCGGTTGCCGGTCACGCAAGGCTTCGGCGGAGTTTGTCTCGAACGCGCTGCCCCGCACTTCGGGAAAACTGTCGAGCAGGGACTGGCCCAGAACCTGCTCCCGGCCGCGTCCCAACGCCCACTCCGCGGCGGCGTTGAAGTAAACCACCCGCCAATCGTCGTCCAGCGCGAGAAAAGCGTCGCTGATGCTCTCCAGGGTTTGTTGCAGATCGATATTGGCGGCGCGCAGCGCCTGTTCGGTGTGCCGGACGCGCAGCAGGGTCCGCACCCAGGCCAGCAATTCCCGTGGGTCCACCGGCCAGACCAGATAACCGTCGGCGCCCGAGTCCAGACCTTCAATCCGATGTTGGCTGGTGATGCGGTTCGCCGAGAGATAGAGCACCGGCAAGGTATTCGAAGCGGGATCCGCTCGGAGTCGGAGACAGACTTCAGTGCCGTTGAGGTCGGGCATTTCCACGTCCAGTAATACCAGATCTGGCGTGGCGGTTTTGGCCAAGTCGAGTGCTTCCACGCCGCCGGTTGCCTGTAGCACTTCATAACCCGCCTGAGCCAGGATGCGCGTGATAGCCAAGCGTTTGGCGGCGTCATCGTCGGCCACCAGGATACGAAGGGGGGGCGTCATCAGTTTGGGTCTCACGGGAAGGTCAAGGGTAATGAAAAGGAGAACGTGGAGCCGCGACCGGGTTCGGTCTCGACCCGGATCGCGCCGCCATGTCCCTCCACGATCTTGCGGGCGATGGCCAGACCCAGGCCGCTGCTGCGCTCGCCGCTGGTGCTGCGCACGCTGGTCTTCTGGAAGAACCGGAACAGCTTGCTCACTTCCTCAGCCGGGATGCCCGGTCCCTGATCGCGCACGGCGATGACGGCGCGGTCGGCCTCGCGGGCGAGGCGCACCTCCACGGTCGTGCCCGGCGGCGAGAATTTCAGGGCATTGCCGATGAGATTGTTCAGTACCTGTTCGAGTTTCGGTCCGTCGGCGTCCAGCGGCAAAGGCGTGAATTCCGGCGCGTCGAACGTCAAGTGCATGTGTTTCGTGGTCGCCAGCACCCGGTTGAGCGCGAGGTTCTGTTCGACCAGCGCCCGCAAATCCAGCGGCTGGCGATGCAGATCCAGCTTGCCGGCCTCGATCTGCGAGACGTCGAGGAGATTGTCCACCAGGCGCAGGAGGGATTCACTGGTGTGGCGAATGGTGACGATGAATTGGGAATGCTCTTCCGAGACGGCGGGACCCAGCTCGGCTTCGAGAAACTGGCTGTAGATCTGAATCACCCCCAGCGGGCTGCGCAGATCGTGCGCGGCGATGCCGAGAAACTGGTTTTTCAGTTGATTGAGCCGTTCCAGTTCGACGTTCTTTTTGGCCATTTCGCGTTGCAACGCGGCCAATTCGTTGTTCAACTGGGTCAACTCTTCCAACAACCGGGCGTCCCGTTCGCCGTGGGCCTGGACGAGCTGCGCGGTCTGTTTGGCGAGCGCCCGGAACGCGTTGGTCTGCTCGTTGTTGATCCGCATCAGATCTTCGGTCAGCCCTGCCAGGGCGGTGCGGGTGCGGGCGATCACTACGACCAAACGCTGGTCGTGCATCCCTCCACCCCAGTGCAGGGGCGCCAGGACGCCGTCCAGCAGCACGTTGATTTCCCACCCCAGCGCCGCGCCGGTGGTGTGGATGACCTCCAGAAACCGTCGGGCTTTCTCCTGATTGCCGGCGTCCGCGAGTTCGACGATCGGCGTACCGAGGGGTAACCGTGAACCGAGATCCAGATTGTCGCGGATGATCTCGCGCGTGCGCCCCTGGAGATCGCACAGTAGCGCAATGCCCTGGTCGTGAAGTCCGCTCATGCCGCTCTCCGCGCGGCCAGCAGTTCCCGCGCGCGCTCCACGGCCGCTTGGGCGTCGGGCGCCCAGCCGTCGGCGCCAATGCGGCGCCACAGGTCCGGGGCGAGATTGAAGGGATACCCGCCCACCAAGACGAGCACGTCGCGACAGGCCGGGTCGGCGCGCACGGCCTGGATTAGCCGTTCCACCTCGCTCACGTGATAAGTGATGGTGGCGGAGATGCCCAACACGTCGGCCTGGCGCTCGGCGAGCGCGCTGAGGACACTGTCGGTGGGCGTATTCGCCCCCAGGTAGAACGTATCCCAACCCTCCATCTCGAAGAAGTCGGCCACCATGCGCACGCCGATTTCATGCAACTCGGCGGCGATGCAGGTGGCCACCATCCGCCCGGCGCCCTTGTCGCCGGCAAAGATGTAGGGATAAAGCTGAGACATGACCAGTTGTGTCGCGGCGGTGCAGTAATGCTCTTGGGCAACGCTGATCTGGTTGGTCTGCCATAACCGACCGATCTCGCGCTGGCAGGGCTGGAACACGCCCAGATAAATCTCCTTCACCGGTGTGCCCCGGGTCACGGCGTCGAGGACGAGCCGGCTGGCGATGTGGCGCTCGCCGCGCAGCAGGGCCTGGAGGTATTGATGGGCGAGCAGGGAAACCGACGCGTTGCCCTTGATGAGCGTGGGCAGGTCATCGGGCATTTCCGGCAGCAAACGCACGCCTTCCGCCACGTAAGCGCAGGCGGCCGCGGCGGCCGCGGCCGGCAGGTTCTGGCGCAGGCCGTCCTGCAAGTATGTGAAATGATCGAGCAGATCCTGCAACCGCACTCGCCGTCGCAGCAGGACGACCTTGAGCCACCCCAGGTAGTCGATGAACAGCGCGGGGTTTTCCAGGGCGATGGCTTGGGCGAGGAAGGCGAGATTGTAACCGGCGTCTTCCAGCGTGCGCTGCCAGCCGACCGGTCCGTAGCGTTCATAAAGTTCCGGATGCGCGGCGTATTGGCGGGTCGCAACCGCCTCGGCGATGGCCGGGCGCTGGGCTTCGAGAGCGGTGCTGAGGTCTCGGGCGTTCATGGGTTCAGGAGCAGACATGTTCGAAATGACGGATCAGAGTCCGGCCGGGGACCAGTTTTAGTCCCTTGGGAATACCTTGGTGCGCTTGGTGGTAGTCGTGGCTGCGATACCAGGACCGGAAGCTGGCCTCGTCGCGCCAGAAGGTGAGCAACCAGATTTCAGCGGGGCAATCCAGCGGACTGAGCACGTCCAGACGTACGAAACCGGGTGCGTGTTCCACTTGGCGCAGCCGTTGGCGAAAGGCGGTCTTGACCGCTTCGGTCATGCCGTTGGCCACGGTGAACTGGCTGACGACGGCGAAACCGCCGGCCGGGGCGGGGGACGACGCGGCGTCCCTGGCGGTGCTTTCGTTCATGAGGATGTTATCGGGCTTGCGGCGGGTTACGCTGTTGGGAATCGTCGAACCGGAGCGGAAACGGCGGTGGTTGCTCGTTGCTTCAGGGGGCTTTCACAACTCTTGTTGAATTATAGAGCCACCGAATGGGTTTTGATCCGATCCCTGACGACAGCAACCGCAACGTCGTTCGGAAATAGCGCCAGACGGGCGCCCCACGTGCATTCGTCCATCAAGGGATCCACAATCAAAAGCAGTAGACGCTGGGACTGCCGGGGGGACGGGTCTTGAAGCGGCGATGCACCCAAAGATACTGTTCGGGCGCCTGGCGAATGAAATGCTCCAGTAATTCGTTGATGCGTCGGGTATCGGCCGTCACATCGTCGCTGGGAAAGTGTTCCAGGGCAGGCAGGACGACGACTTCATAACCCTCCGTTCCCGGCAAGCGGCGCGGGAAGTAGGGCACCACCGCCGCGCCGCTCAGCGTCGCCAGCCGCGCCGTGGCGGTGATGGTGCAGGTCGGCACGCCGAAGAACGGCACGAAGACGCTGTTGCGCGGGCCGTGATTCTGATCGGGGGCATACCAAACGGCGCGCCCGCGCTTGAAGGCGCGCAGCACGCCGCGCAGGTCTTCGTGCGCCAGCGGCGGCAATTGGCACCGCCATTCGCGTTGACGACGTTGGGCGATTTCGTAAAGCTGGTTCTTGTGCGGTCGGTACATGGCATGAAACGGCTGTTGAAATGTCATCAGGCGCGCGCCCAGTTCCAGGGTGGTGAAATGCCCGGTCAGGAGAATGACGCCCTTGCCGCGCGCCATGGCCCGTTCCAGATGATCCACACCCTCGACCCGCGCCAGTCCACGCAGTTGTTCGTCCGGCGCCCACCAGGCCATGGCGATTTCGAACAGGGCCATGCCCAGCGCGGCGAAGTGCGCTTCCAGCAACTCGGCGCGCCGCGCGGCGGTCAGTTCCGGGAAACAAAGCTCCAGATTGGTTGCGGCGATACGGCGGCGGCGACGGGCGATCCGACCGAGCCAACGGCCGCCGGTCCGACCCATGGTCAGTTGCCAGCGAAATGGCAGGGCGGCCATGATTTTCATGAGACCCAGCCCCAACCAGAGCGGCCAGTAGCGTGGAGCCAGAAAACTCCAGGAAAAGGGTTGGGTGGGGGCGGCGCCTGTGGTCACGGTGTGTGCGGTCATTAACAAAGCTATCATTGTAAGTGGCTCGGGTTTGGCAAGCATCCTTTATGGTCGATCCTGGTTTTGGAGGAGAGCAATACATGACGCAGTCTGTGTTGGTAACCGGCGCGGCCGGTTTTATTGGCAGTCATTCTGTTGAGTGGTTGCTCGGGCAGGGAGGAATGCGCGTGGTCGGTGTCGATAATTTGCGGACCGGACGGTTGGCGAACCTGGCCGTCGCGCGCGCGTCGCCCGATTTCGAGTGGGTGCTCGCCGACGCTGGCGACGAGACCGCGATGCGCGCGCTGTTCCAGCAACACAGCTTCGCCGGGGTGTTGCACCTGGCGGCGCTGGTCAGCGTCCCGGAAAGCTTTCGCGAGCCGGCGCTCAACTACCGCCTCAATCTGGCCATGGCCGATAGTCTGGCCCGGTTATGTGTCGAATTTGACTGCCGGCGTCTGGTGTTCGCCTCTTCGGCTGCCGTCTATGGCGCGAGCACGGCATTGCCCAACCGGGAATCGGCGACGCCGCAGCCGCAGTCCCCGTATGCCGCCGCCAAGTTGGCCGCCGAGGTCATGCTGTTGGGTTATGCAGCCAGCTACGGTCTGGAGGTGGTTTGTCTGCGGTATTTCAACGTCTATGGCCCCCGTCAGGACCCCGGTTCGCCGTACTCGGGGGTGCTATCCATTTTCACCGACCGATTCCGGCATGGGTTGCCGGTCACGGTGTACGGCGATGGCGAGCAGACGCGGGATTTCATCTCGGTTCGGGATGTGGCGCGCGTCAATGGCCTAGCCGTGACTGGGGCGCACATGACCAGCGATCGCTACAACGTCTGCACGGGACACGCGGTTTCCCTGAATCAGGTACTGGCGATCTATCGGGAATTGTTTCCAGGATCGCCGCCGCCGGAGCATGCCGCCGCGAGAATCGGCGATATCCGGCATTCGCTCGGCGACCCGGATGCGTTGCGGCGCATGTTGGCCTTCACCACTGAAGTGTCGTTCGCGCACGCCCTGCGTGAGCTGGCGTACTGGGCATGAGAATTCGGCGGGTGACTTGACGTTCCTGTTTTTCCGCCTACAATTCGCGCCTCCTTGCCCCGCGCACATCTGGAGGCTGGGGGAAAATCGCAGGGTGGCGAAAAATTTCTTGCCAATGGATCAGGCATGATGAATAATGGCCGTCTTGTTGCTCTTCGGGTAGCAAGTTACTTGATCCTTACGAACGCGGTGGGAAGTTGGGGGGGAGGCTTGCGGGCTGGTGGGAGCCGGCTGTGATATGCGAGTTTTCTCTTGATGGAAGGGTAGTTGGATGGATTGAGGGAAGCTTGCGGAAGTTTAAGTGCGGAATTGAACTGAAGAGTTTGATCCTGGCTCAGATTGAACGCTGGCGGCATGCCTAACACATGCAAGTCGAACG
>JAWOHQ010000020.1:0-3913 GCA_046485105.1 Candidatus Competibacteraceae bacterium
TCGCTGGCCGATTACGCCGGCAAGAAGAAACTGCTGAACATCGTGCCCAGCCTCGATACCCCGGTGTGCGCGCTGTCCACCAAGAAGTTCAACGAACACGCCAAGACCCATCCCGACGCGGTGATTCTGGTGATTTCCGCCGACTTGCCCTTCGCCCAGGGTCGTTTCTGCGGCAACGAGGGTCTGAGCAACGTCGTCGCTCTCTCGCTGATGCGCTCGCGCCAGTTCGCCGAGGATTACGGCGTGTTGGTGACGGACGGCCCGCTGGCCGGCCTGACCGCCCGCGCCGTGGTGGTGCTGGACGAGAACGATGTGGTCCGCCATGCCGAGCTGGTTCCGGAAATCGCCCAGGAACCGGATTACGCAGCGGCGCTGGCGGCGCTGGGATAATCGAATCGGGGATACGAGGCCAGCTTCTTCATGTAATTGATTTTAATTGATATTTGTTAGCGATATGGGGCCAGCGATGAAACTAGCCGTGATCGTGCATAAGGCTGAAGAAGGAGGTTACTGGGCAGAAGTGCCGGCTATTCCAGGTTGCGCCACGCAGGGCGATACCTTTGAGGAGTTGCTCGGAAATCTCTATGAGGCCGTGGAAGGTTGTCTCTCGGTGGATTTACAAAATATCTCCATAACCGAGAATGATCGGTTGATGGAGATCGCGATTTGAAATCCGTTTCCGGTAAGGAGTTCATCAAGCTGCTTGAGAAGCATGGGTGGTGATTGATGCGAGTTAACGGTAGCCACCACATCTATTATGAAGCCGGGTTGCCGTGAACGCATCTCGGTCCCGGTTCATGGGCATCAGGATTTGAAAATCGGCCTGCTCAAGCATCTTATGGAAATTGCTGGTATTGACGAATCAGATCTGTAAAAACTCTTTCCCCTCCTTATTTTTCTTCAGCCCCGACTTGGTGCTTTTCATGCTGATCTTCGACCAATCCCGCCCCGGCCGCCGTGGGGTTATTCCCGCCGCCGCGTCCGACCGCGCCCTGTCCGACCTCCCCGAGCGCCTGCGCCGCCGCCGCGCCGCGCCGCTGCCCGAAGTCTCGGAATTGCAGGCGGTGCGCCACTACACCCGGCTGTCGCAGAAAAACTTCGCGATCGACACGCATTTCTACCCGCTGGGTTCCTGCACTATGAAGTACAACCCGCGGATCTGCCACCGGCTGGCCTCGCTGCCCGGCTTTCTGGCCCGTCATCCGCTGGCTCCGGAGACGATCAGCCAAGGGTTTCTGGCCTGCCTGTACGACCTACAGGAGATGTTGCGGGAAGTGACCGGGATGCAAGCCGTGTCGCTGACGCCGATGGCCGGGGCGCAGGGCGAATTCGCCGGGATGGCGATGATCCGCGCCTATCACGTCGCGCATGGCGACCACGCCCGTCGCGAGGTGCTGGTGCCCGACGCCGCCCACGGCACCAATCCCGCCACCGCCATCATGTGCGGTTTCACCGTTCGGGAAATTCCCACCGACGGTCATGGCGACGTGGACCTCGCCGCACTGCGCCAGGCAGTTGGCCCGCGGACCGCCGGACTGATGTTGACCAATCCCTCGACTCTGGGGGTGTTCGAACGGCATATCACCGAAATCGCCGCCATCGTCCATGAGGCCGGTGGCCTCCTCTACTACGACGGGGCCAACCTCAACGCCATTCTCGGCAAGGCCCGGCCGGGGGACATGGGCTTCGATGTGATGCACATGAACCTGCACAAGACCTTCGCCACCCCGCACGGCGGCGGCGGTCCCGGCGCGGGGCCGGTGGCGGTCAACGCCCGGCTGGAGCCCTTTCTGCCGATTCCCTTCGTCGGTAAGAACGGCGCGCGCTACCGCTGGCTGAGCGAGGCCGACCGACCCCAGAGCATCGGCCGGCTGTCGGCGTTCATGGGCAACGCCGGGGTCATCCTGCGCGCCTACGTCTACGCGCGAATGCTGGGCCGGGCCGGGATGGGGCGGGTCGCCGAATACTCCACCCTGAACGCCAACTATCTGTTGGCGGAACTGGCCAAGGCCGGCTTCGATCCGGCCTTCCCACACCGCCGGGCCAGCCACGAATTCATCATCACCCTCAAGCGTCAGGCGAAGACCCTGGGGGTGACGGCCATGGATTTCGCCAAGCGCTTGCTCGATCTCGGCTTTCATGCCCCCACCACCTACTTCCCGCTGCTGGTGCCGGAGTGCCTGCTGATCGAACCCACCGAAACCGAGTCCAAGGAAGAACTCGACGCTTTCGCGGCGGCCATGCGGCAGATCCAGGGAGAAGCCGAGAGCAGCCCCGAACTGGTCAAGGGCGCGCCCCATCACCGGCCGGTGCGGCGGCTGGACGAAGTGCGGGCCGCTCGCGACATGGATCTGGCCTGGCGGCCGGCCGAGTCCTGAGCGGCGATGGCCAACCAGCACCACACCGGCTGGCGCCGGCTGCTCAACGCCACCAGCTATTCCTGGGCCGGGCTAAAGGCGGCCTGGCGCAACGAGGAAGCCTTTCGGCAGGAAGGGTTGTTGTGCGCGGTGCTGACTCCGCTGGCGTTGTGGCTGGGAAACAGCCCGGTGGAGCAGGCGTTGCTGATCGGCAGCTTGTTGTTGATCGTCATTGTCGAACTGCTCAATACCGGCATCGAAGTGGCGGTGGACCGCATCGGCCAGGAACGCCATGAGTTGTCCGGCCGCGCCAAGGATATCGCTTCGGCGGCGGTGTTCATGGCCGTGCTGAACGCCGTCGTGGTGTGGCTGCTGCTTCTGTTCGCCTGAGTCTTCGCCGTTTTGATGTCCCACGTCACCCCCAGCATCTTTCTGATCGGCCCGATGGGCGCCGGCAAGACCACCATCGGTCGCCGTCTCGCGCTGGCGCTGCGTCGGGAGTTCCTCGACAGCGATCAGGAAATCGAGCAGCGGGCTGGAGCCAGCATCCCGCTCATTTTCGATCTGGAAGGGGAGAGCGGGTTTCGCCTCCGCGAGAAAGCCGTCATCGCCGAACTGACCCAGCGGCCGGAGATTGTGCTGGCCACCGGCGGCGGCGCCATTCTCGATCTCGAGAATCGCCGCTGCCTGACTGGCCGCGGCCTCGTGGTGTACCTGCGGGCCTCGGTGGACGAACAACTCCGCCGCACCCGCCAGGACGACAACCGTCCGCTGCTGCAAACCGCCGATCCCCGCGCCCGGCTGGCGGAACTCTTCGAGCAGCGCGATCCGCTGTACCGTGAAGCCGCCGACTGGACGATCTCCACCGAGGACCGACCGCTCGGCCAAGTGACGCGCGAAATCCTCCGGCGGCTGGACGAGGATCGATTCTGACGCCACTACTGGATGAACCGATTTCATGAACACGCTCCACGTCGAACTCGGCGACCGCCGCTATCCTATCCACATAGGTCCCGGCCTGCTCGGACAGCCCGAACTGCTGCGCCCCCACATTGCCAGCCGCCAGGTGCTGGTGGTCAGCAATACTACGGTCGCTCCGCTTTATCTCGAACCGGTGCACGCCGCGCTGGACGGCTTGCGCCAAGAGGCGGTGATCCTGCCCGACGGCGAGCAATACAAGACGCTGGAGACTCTCAATACCGTATTTACCGCGTTGCTGGAGCACCGGTTCGGCCGCGACTGCACCCTGATCGCCCTCGGTGGGGGGGTGATCGGCGACTTGGCCGGTTTCGCGGCGGCCTGCTATCAGCGCGGAGTTCCGTTTATCCAGATCCCCACCACCCTGTTGGCCCAAGTGGATTCCTCGGTCGGCGGCAAAACCGCGGTCAACCATCCGCTGGGCAAAAACATGATCGGCGCTTTTTATCAGCCGCGCTGCGTGCTGGCCGATACCGATACGTTGAACACGCTGCCGGATCGGGAGCTGAGCGCCGGCCTGGCCGAGGTCATCAAGTACGGGTTGATCCGCGACCGACCGTTTCTGGAATGGCTGGAGG
>JAWOHQ010000168.1:0-2919 GCA_046485105.1 Candidatus Competibacteraceae bacterium
GGCAGAATCACCGGCAACGACGCTGGCGAGAATGCGACCACCCCCTCCAGGTAGGCTTGCGCCCGGCCCCAGTAAAACTGCCCGGCGTCATGATAAGCCTCTTCCAGATCCTGGGAGCGGCTGAAAATATGCTCCGGGAACAACGCTTCGACCTCGCCCCGCGCATTCAGGCGGATCGCCCGCTGAATCGGGAACGCAAAGCGGGTCACCGAAAACACGTAACTCTTGCCCGAAGCCACCAGCTTCTCGAACCCCTCCCGCAGGTAGCGCGCCTGGACGAACGGGGCGGTGGCATAGATACAGCAGGCGTAGTCTACCGGCTTGCCTTGCTCCTGCTGCCAGGCGATGGCGTGGCGGACAACGGCGTGGGTCCCGGTGTGATCGTCGGCCAGGCGGGCCGGGCGGATGAAAGGCGCTTCCGCCCCAAACGCACGGGCGACGGCCGCGATTTCCTCATCATCGGTGGACACGATCACCCGATCGAACAGGCCGCTGGCCAGGGCAGCCTCAATCGAATAAGCAATGATCGGCTGGCCGAGGAAGTCACGGATGTTCTTGCGTGGGATGCGCTTGCTACCCCCGCGGGCGGGAATGACGGCGAGGTTCATCGCACGGTCTCTCGCAAGGCGGACACGCCCCGATCCTGTTCGGCCTCAGTCAGGTAATGCACGTTGACCTCGATTCCCCAATGGCGCGAACTCTTGCCCTCCGATCTATTGGGCGAATACGTCATCAAAAAACTCATCCTTATTCAGAGTCTCCTGCCATTGCCGATGCCGCTTGACGCTTTCAATGCGCCGCTCTCTTGGAAGCGTGATAAATCGAACCGCCTCAACCGAACCCAACGCCCCGATCAATGCCTGCATTCCTTTTTTAATCACCACTTCTTCATCCAGATAACGAGCTGTTTTCATCTCAAGTTTTCCTTTTCACAATAAGCGACCGGATTACCACACCAAATACCCAACACATGACGGGCACGTTTTTTCAGTAGCCGGTCATCACAACTGACAAAAGCGGCTCCTGATTTTTCCGCAAAGGCAACATGCGCGGCATCCGCCACACCGAAGCCCACCGCCACCAACTCCTCCGCCCGTTGCCTCGTGACGGTACGATCGACAGACACAGGAACACCATGCCGCTCGACCATCGCCTGCAACGCCGCGCGCTCATACAAATCCGCAATGGCCTCAATTTCCCGCCTATGCGCCGGTGCAACCAGTAAGGTGTAACGACCCTGTTTGACTTGCGAAAGGATCAGATTAAGCGCATCTGTTTCGAGGCGAATTCGCAGTTGCTGCTGATCGTCAAAGGGCCGGCTCAGAACACAAACATCCAAATAGATCAGCGTTGATTTCATCGCCGCTCCAGGATCGCCCGTAACCGTTCGACCACGACATCCTGCTCGGCTTCCGCCAGTCCCGGATACAACGGCAAACTGATCGCCTCCCGATAATAGCGCTCCGCTTCCGGATAGTCGCCCTCGGCAAAGCCCATGGCTTGGTAATACGGCTGGGTATGGACCGGAAGGTAATGCACGTTGACCCCGATCCCCCGCTGGCGCAGCGTCTCGAACACCGCCCGCCGCGTCCGGCCGGCCCGCGCTTCATTCAGGCGGATCACATACAGATGAAAAGCCGACCGGGCATCAGGATCCCGCCACGGCGCGATCACCGGCAATCCGGCCAGCCAGGCGTCATAGCGCGCGGCCAACTCATGCCGGCGGGCCACGAACTCCTCCAGCCGCTGCAACTGGCTGTAGCCCAGCGCCGCCTGGATATCGGTCATCCGGTAATTGAAGCCCAGCTCGATCTGCTGGTAATACCAGGGGCCGTCCGGTTCGTGAGTCATCAGGGCCGGCTCGCGGGTGATGCCGTGGCTGCGCAGGCGGGCCATGCGCCCGGCCAGTTCCGGGTCGTTGGTCAAGGCCATGCCGCCCTCGCCGGTGGTGATGATTTTGACCGGATGGAAGCTGAAGACAGTGATGTGGCTGTGGCGGCAGGAGCCGGTTTTGATGGGGGAGCGGGCCTCGCCCGGAAATTGGGCGCCGTTTGCGTGCTCGGGTTGCGGCCGCCGCGCGGCCGTTCGCGAGCAGGGCTCGCTCCTACCGGGATCGTGGTCCACGGCGTAGCTGGCGCCGATGGCGTGGGAGGCGTCTTCGAGGATCTGGAACCCGTAGCGCTGGCTCAGGGCGTGGATGGCGGCTAGGTCGCAGGGTTGGCCGGCGAAGTGGACCGGGACCACAACCTTGGGGAGGCGTCCGGCCCGCTCGGCTTGGTCGAGCTTTTCGGCGAGTTTGTGGGGACAGAGGTTGTAGGTGCGGGGGTCGATGTCCACGAAGTCGACCTTCGCGCCACAGTAGAGGCCGCAGTTCGCGGAGGCGACGAAGGTGTTGGGGCTGGTCCAGAGCCAGTCGCCGGGGCCGAGGCCCAAGGCCAGGCAGGCGAGGTGCAGGGCGCTGGTGGCGCTGTTCACCGCGACGGCATGGGTGGCCCCGCAGTAATCCGCCACTGCCCGTTCGAAGCGCGGGACCATCGGGCCTTGGGTGAGGAAATCCGAACGCAGAACCTCGACGACCGCGGCGAGGTCGGCTTCGGTGATGTGTTGGCGGCCGTAGGGGATCACGAACGTCTCACGCCACTCTACGCCACTTCGCGGCGATGACGCGTGTGGTCCCCTTGGCCCGCCAGCAAGCCCTCGATGGAAATGTCCTCATCAAGGGCGTCCTAGGTCCACGGTGTTGAAGCTGTCGCTGGCGGTGATCATTTCCTCGTTACCCCATCGCTCCCGCCATGGCCCGAAACCGCGTATTCTGGCGCGTCAGTTCCTCAAACGTGCCCTGACCCTCCAGCCGCCCGTTTTCCAGCAGGAAGATTTGATCGCACTCGCGCACCGTGGTCAGCCGGTGCGCGATCAGAA